>NZ_JBHYMK010000040.1:0-71919 GCF_042743065.1 Streptomyces sp. NPDC058872 | reverse complement strand
GCCGCCTCGACGGCGGTGCGCACGACCTGGGCGCGCTCGGCGTCGGTGAGGGTCTGGTACTCGCCGAGGGAACCGTTCGGGACGACGCCGTCGCACCCGTTGGCGATCAGCCAGGCGACGTGCTCCGCGTAGGCGTCGTGGTCGACGGAGAGGTCTTCGCGGAAGGGGAGGGTGGTGGCGACCATGATCCCGTGCCAGGGGTGCGCGCGGTGCGCGGGGACGTGCGCATGGACCATGAGAGGACTCCCTTGTGTGGTGTGTGACATTTTATTGATGGAGGCGGGGTGCACAAGGGCCCGGGGCCAACCCGCTCCCCCCGGGGCGAACGGCCGGACGCCCAGAACGGCGGGGAACCGTCCGGACGCCCCGACCGGACCGGACCCGCGCGGGACCGGCCGACGCGCCGTCACCCGCCCCACGACCGCCCGCGGGAGGCCACTCCCGCTTCCGGACCACCCCTTCCCGGCAACGGGCGCACGTCCGCCTTCCCGCCGGGAACTCCGTCCCCCGACGCCTCGTTCTACAAGGACGTAGAAGGAACCGACCTCGACCATCGACGTCTGGAGTGCTCGACATGGCCCTGTGGGACCGCATCAAGGAGTCCGCATCGACGATGCAGACCCAACTGGTGGCGAAGAAGAACGACCTGAAGAGCGGCGCCTTCCGGGACGCGAGCATGGCCATGTGCGCGCTGGTCGCCGCCGCCGACGGGACGATCGACCCCGCCGAGCGCCGCCGGGTCGCCCAACTCATCGCGACGAACGAAGTGCTGCAGAACTTCGACGCGGTCGACCTCCAGCGCCGCTTCGACGACAACCTGAACAAACTGACCGCCGACTTCGACTTCGGAAAGGTCAGCGTGCTCCAGGAGATCGCCAAGGCGAAGAAGAAGCCCGCGGAGGCACGTGCCGTCGTCCAGATCGGCATCGTCATCGGCGGTGCCGACGGCGACTTCGACAAGACCGAGCAGGCCGTGGTCCGCGAGGCGTGCTACGCGCTGGACCTGCCGCCGCACGAGTTCGACCTCTGAGCACACGGCCGCCGCGGACGACTACATCGGCGCGGCGGCTGCTCGCAGGACGCGGAAGAGCGTCACGGCCGAGTTCGCCGAAGAGAGCGCCGATGCCGTCACCCCGAAGGCGGCGCCCCAGGCGGCGAGGCCGGCGGTCGTGAAGACCGACGGCCAGGCACGTCCCACCGGCGCCGGCCCCAGCAGCGCTTCGACCCTCCGGGGCACCGGCCCCGCTCCCGTGAGGGCGGGGAGCGCGCCGACGGTCGGGCGCGGTCGCAGCAGTGCGGCGCTGCCGATCGCCCGCGCCACGACACGGCGGCTGCCCACCTCGGCAGCCGCTTCCTCGTCGGCCCAGCGCTCCGTGGTGTAGTTCACCGCAGTGCGCAGCGGGCGCAGGAACGGATGGGCACAGGCCGCCAGATGGACCGTCAGCAGGTGCCGGTGGTGACGCCCCCTCACATGTGCGCGTTCATGGGCGAAGAGGGCCCTGCGTTCGGGCGGCCCGAGGCCGCCGAGCATCCCGGTGCTGACCACGACCCGGCCGCGGCCCCGCCGGCCGGGCAGGGCGTACGCATAGGGAACCGGGTCCGGAAGCACCGCGACGGACCGTGCCCGCAACCCCACGAGCGCGCCCGCGGCCCCGCGACGGACCCGCAGCCGACGCCAGACCACCCTGCCGCACGAGACCAGTACCGCGATCAGCGCGGGAATCGCCGCCCGGCCCGCGAACTCGTCGTACGGCAGGGCCGCGCGCACCCCGGGGTCCGACCAACCGTCGGGAAGCGGATTGCCGGGCAACTGCGCGGTGCCCACGATCATCAGCAGCCCGAGGCAGAGCGTGCTGCACACGGCGGAGACGCCTGCGACGACGGCGAGCAGACGGGTGGCGGTGCGGGGATGGAGCCGCCGCTCGGCGAGCCGGGCGACCGGCCAGGCGGTCAGCGGGAGGACGAGGGGGAGGAAGACGAAGACACCCATGGTGGTCAGCAGTCTTCCCCCTCGCCCCCCTCCCCCGCCGTCTCCTCCGCCGCTTGGATCAGCAATTCACGGAGGAGTCGCTCCTCGTTCGGCGAAAGTCCGGTGACGAAACTGGCCAGGACCGCCTGACGGTCCGCTTCGGCGTCCAGCACCCTCCGCATCCGCAGCGCGGCGAGCCCCGCCCCGTCCGCAACCGCCGTCCACCGGAAGGAGCGCCCCGTCCGTTCGCGTTCGACGGCGCCCTTCACCCGCAGACGGGTCAGGATGGTGATCACGGTGGTGTAGGCGAGCGCGCCGCCGAGTCGCTCGCGCACCCAGGCCACGGGAACCGGCTCGGAGGCCTCCCGGAGCACGGCGAGCACCTGGGTCTCCAGCTCCCCCTGCCGGCGCCTGCGTCGCAGCGGCTCCGCGCCGCCCTCGCTCCGGTCCGTCACGCCCGCCGCCCTCCTGTCAGCCGCCCCACCGGCCCGGCGGTGCGCGGCGGGACGGCAGGCCATCGTACTGAGCGGGCGGGGGAAGGCGTACGGGCCGAACCCCGCCCACGTCCCGGAGGGACGCGCCGTGCCGGTGCGCCCCGCACACCCGCTCCGCCTCCGCCCGGCGGACTCCGCCACGAACGGTTTCGGCGGGAGCACGGCCCGAACCTGCGGTCGTTCCGGATGCGCCCTCCCCGCAGGCCGTTCACCCGCGCGACGGGTCAGCAGCCCCCGGTGGCCGTCGGGGTGCCGGCGCCGAGCCGGATGGGTTCCGGAGCGGGTGCACAGCAGCCGCTCCGAGGGGCCTCTTCGGCGACCGGCTCGTCGAAGAGGCCGGAACCACCGCACACCCCGGTCTCGGGAAGGACGAGTTCGACCCGCTCGGCGGACTCGCGGTCACCGGCGAGGGCGGCGACCACGGAGCGGACCTGCTCGTAGCCGGTCAGGGCGAGGAAGTTCGGGGCGCGCCCGTAGGACTTCATGCCGACCAGGTAGAGGTCCGACTCGGGGTGGGAGAGCTCCTTGAAGCCGTGGGGGTAGACGGTGCCGCAGGAGTGCTGGTTGGGGTCGATCAGCGGGGCGAGTTTGACCGGGGCCTGGAGACGCACGTCGAGGCCGAGGCGGAGCTCGTCGAGGAAGGCGAGGTCGGGCCGGAAGCCGGTGAGCACGATGACCTCGTCGACCGGGTCGAGCCGGCGCCCGTCCTCGGCGACCAGCACCAGGCGCTCGCCGGCACGCTCGATCGCCTCGGTGCGGAAGCCGGTGACGGCGTCCGCGGCCCCTCCGTCGACCGCCGCCTTGGCCGCGAGGCCGAGGGCTCCGCGCGCGGGGAGCTGGTCGGCCTCACCACCGCCGAAGGTGGCGCCGGAGATCCCGCGGCGCAGGATCCACACGGCCCTGGTGCCCCCTTCCTCCCGGGCCAGGTCGGCGAGGGAGGCGAGCGCGGTGAAGGCAGAGGCCCCCGAGCCGATCACGGCGGTCCGCTTGCCGGCGTACCGGGCCCGCACCAGGGGGTCCCTGAGGTCGGGCACCCGGTAGGAGATCCGGTCGGCCGCCGCGCGTTCGCCGAGCGCCGGGAGTCCGTCGCCACCGGCCGGGCCGGGGCCGCCCCAGGTGCCCGAGGCGTCGATGACGGCCCGGGCCGGGATCAGTTCCTCGCGTCCGTCGACGTACTGGACGCGGACGGTGAACGGTCGGGTCGAGCGGTCGGCGTCGACGGTGCGGTCACGGCCCGAGCGGGAGACACCGGTCACCCGGCTCCCGACCCGCACCCTGTCGCCGAGGGCTTCGGCGAGCGGCTGGAGGTAGTCGGACGCCCAGTCACCACCCGTCGGGTACGTGCCGGGGTCGGGCTTCACCCAGCCGGTGGGGACCAGCAGCTCTTCGGCCACCGGATCGATGACCTCGCCCCAGGGGGAGAAGAGCCGCACGTGCGACCAGGCGCGCACCGCCGCTCCGGGCTGTGCCCCGGCCTCCAGGACCAGCGGCTCCATGCCCCGGCCGACCAGGTGGGCGGCGGCGGCCAGACCGGTCGGGCCGGCCCCGATGACCACGACGGGCAGCTGCTCGGCGGCGGTGACGTGCATGAGGACTCCTTTTGATTCGACGTTTGTCGATCTCTCGTGGCCCAGCTTGGCACTTGAATAGATGGACGTCAACATAGACATCAATCGAACCAAGAGTGTCGTTCGCTCCCCCGTCGTCGATCGCGCAGGGGCGGCAGGGGCGCGGCACCCGGGAACTCCCCGGCTCCGCCCACGGCAAGGCCGCCGCCCCGCGGCCCGGGTGTCAGGCGGCGGGGCGGCGGGGTGCGGTCGGCAACGGGCGTCGGGGGCTCCGTGCCCTGCTGCCGACCGCCGGGCTCAGTGTCCGGCGGCGAGTTCGCCGCTGAGCTTGCCGTGGAGGAGGGCGCTGGAGGTGTTGAGGCCCGTGATCTCGACGGTCTTGCCGCGTTGGGCGTACTTGGTCTCGATGGCGTCGAGCGCGGCGACGGAGGAGGCGTCCCAGACGTGGGCCGCACCGAGGTCGATGATGACCTTCTCGGGGTCGCCCGCGTAGTCGAACTGGCCGACGAGGTCATTGGAGGAGGCGAAGAACAGTTCGCCGGTGACCCGGTAGACGACGGTGGTGCCGTCGGGGTCGAGCACGGCGGTCACCTCCGCGAAGTGCGCGACGCGCTTGGCGAAGATGACCATGGCGGTGACGGAACCGACGACGACGCCGACGGCGAGGTTGTGGGTGGCGACCACGCACACGACGGTGATCAACATGACGGCGATCTCCCCGGCGGGCATCCGCCGGAGCGTCTTCGGGGCGATGGAGTGCCAGTCGAAGGTCGCGAACGACACCATGATCATGACGGCGACCAGCGCGGCCATCGGGATGTCCGAGACGATCGGGCCGAAGACGATGCACAGCACCATCAGGAAGGAGCCCGCGAGGAAGGTGGACACGCGGGTGCGGGCACCGGAGACCTTCACGTTGATCATCGTCTGGCCGATCATGGCGCAGCCGCCCATGCCGCCGAAGAAGCCGGTGACGATGTTGGCGATGCCCTGGCCGATGGACTCGCGGGTCTTGTTGGAGTGGGTGTCGGTGATGTCGTCGACCAGCTTCGCGGTCATCAGCGACTCCATCAGGCCGACCAGCGCCATGGCGAACGCATAGGGGGCGATCGTGGTCAGGGTGTCGACGGTGAACGGCACGTCCGGCAGCCCCGGCACGGGGAGGGAGGAGGGCAGTGCCCCCTTGTCGCCGACCGTCGGCACGGCGATGGCCGCACCGAGGGTGATGACGGTGAGGATGACGATCGACACCAGCGGAGCCGGGACGACGGTGGTGACCTTGGGGAAGAACACCATCAGGGCGAGGCCCGCGGCGATCAGCGGATACACCGGCCAGGGCACGTCGGTCATCTCGGGAACCTGCGCCATGAAGATCAGGATCGCGAGGGAGTTGACGAATCCGACCATCACCGAACGGGGAATGAACCGCATCAGCTTCGCCACTCCCAGCGCTCCCAGGGCGACCTGGAAGACACCGGCGAGGATCACGGCCGCGATCAGATAGCCGAGGCCGTGCTCACGGTTCAGCGGGGCGATCACCAGGGCGACGGCACCGGTGGCGGCAGAGATCATCGCCCGCCGACCACCGACGATCGCGATCGTCACGGCCATGGTGAACGAGGCGAACAGGCCCAGCGCCGGATCGACGCCGGCGATGATCGAGAACGAGATGGCCTCGGGGATCAACGCCAGGGCAACGACCAGCCCCGCCAGGACCTCGGTGCGCCAGACCTTGGGGTCGGAGATCCAGTCGGGCTTCAGGCCGCGCAGGCGCGCGGCGGGAGACACAGCAGTGGCGGCAGAAGACAAGGGAGACGAAACCTGTCGTGCTCGGGGCGCACCCTGTTCGGCGGCCGGGCGTGCGGGAGGACGTGGTGGAGCCAGGGCGGCACCTCACGGTCGGCCCCGTGGACACGGAGCCGGAAGAGCGGGTCGAGAAGGGGTGGAGCAGAGCTCGCGGCGGAGCCGGAGCCCAGATCCGGGGCGAAGCGTCACGGCGGGCAGGCAGCGGCGCCAGGCGTCGTGGGCTCGCGCACGCTTTTCTCCTGCAAGGATCGGAACTTCGCCGGGGGCACCTTCGGCCCCGACACGGCAACGGCAGGACGTCGGAAGGGCGGCCTCGCCGCCGGCAACTCTACCCTAACGTTAGAGTAGGGATCGGTGGCGCCCGTCCCGGGCCGAACCGGGCAGGGCCGAGGAGCCCGTCCCGGACCGAGCCAGCACGAGAAGGACCAGGGGATCAGCGGCGTGGACGGCAAGCACATGCAGATCGGCGAGGTCGCCGCGCGGACCGAACTGTCCCTGCGCACGATCCGCCACTACGAGGAGACCGGCCTGGTCACCCCCTCCGCCCGCTCCCAGGGCGGCTTCCGCCTCTACACCGAGAACGACATCGCGCGCCTCATGGTCATCCGCCGGATGAAGCCGCTCGGCTTCACCCTGGACCAGATGCGCGACCTCCTCGACGCCACGGACCGCCTGGACACGGGCGGTGCGCTCGAAGCCGAGGAGCGCGAGGCCCTCCTGGAACGCGTCCGCGGCTATCAGCGGGCCGCGGCGGAGCAGGTCGAGAAGCTCCGGGTGCAGCTGATCCGCGCCGAGGACTTCGAAGGCACGCTCCGCAGTCGACTGGAGGCGCCCGCGGTGACGGCGGGCTCCTGAACGGCCGACGCCCCGGAGGAACGGCCCTCCGGCGCGTCGGCCCCGCGCGGGCGTCAGCCGAGGGGGCAGCCGTGGCGCGCCGCGGAGGCCCCGGCGAAGGAGGCGAGGAGCGCGTTCAGCGCCTCGCGCTTCGGGCCGTCGAACGACACCGGCTGCTTGTCGGGCAGCAGGGGTGGCGTGATCTTGAAGTACGTCGTGCCGAGACCCCCCGGGCAGGTGTGCGTGCGGGTGAGGATGTCCTTGACGCTGCCGGGGTAGCGCGTGTCGAGGTACATCTCCTGCTGGGCCGAGGGTCCGTAATAGGCGTTGATCCGGAGACCGCCGCCTTGCCCCAGTTCGACGTTGCACTCCTCGGTGAGGGAGCGACCCGCTCGGTACTCTCCCACGGCGACGGCCCCCAGGGTCCTTGCGTCGGCCGCGCCCACGACTCCGCGGCAGGTCTCGATCGCGCCGGCGACCGGACGCTTCGCCTCCCCCGTCGTGTCGACCTCGTCGGGACGCCGTCCCGGCACGCCCTCGCAGTGGAAGCGTTCGGCAGCCCGGCGGGCGGTCTCGGTGGCGATCCGGGCGACGGCGACGACCTGCTCGCGGGTGAGTTCCCGGGCGTCCTTCGCGGTCCCGACGAGGACGAGCAGCCCCTTTCCGGCGAGCGGGGCGCAGTCCACGAGCACGGCTGCCTCGGGGCCGCCCCGGACGGCGAAGGAGCCGTTCCAGCCGTACCCGAGGGGAGCGGCCCCGGGGTACTCCGCGGCACCGCTGGCCCGGTGGGCGGCTGAGGGGCGCACCTGCACCTGGAGGGTGCCGGCGTCCGGATCGTTCCGCGCCGACACCGAGCAGTACTCGACGTCGTGGCCGACCCACTCCCCCGTGTGCCCCCGGGACTCCAGTTCGGCGCCGGCGAAGAAGCCCTTCACCTCGTCGAACGCCAGGGAGCCGTGGCACGTGGCGTGCGGGGAGTCCTCGTGCCGCCCCCCTCCCACGAGGGTCCAGGTCACGACGCTCGTGACGAGGAGGAGGAGCGCCGCAGCCGCACCGGCCTTCGTCCAGCGGTTCCACTTCATGTGATCCTCGTTCCTGTCCTGCGTCGTCGGGCTGGTCGTCCTCGTGCGGGTCGGCGGCGTGCTGGCGGGGAGGGGTCAGGGTTCTTGGTGCGCCGGCGTGCTCCGGGTGGGCGACGGCGTCGGGGCGAAGGAACCGGCCCGGTTCTCCATCAGGAGGACCATGACCAGGACTCCCACGCTGCCGGCGACGATCAGGAAGAGGCCGGCCGGGCTCCTGGGGTTGTAGACGTAGCGGTTGGTGCCCCAGCGGCTCTTCTTGAAGACGGGTTCCTCGTTCATCGGATCGGACTCCTCGTGGTGCGGGGGCGTGGATGACGGCCCTGCTGACGGGCGGGACTCCGCTGCGGGTGCTGAGGGACGCACAAGCGCCACGGCGCACCGGGGCAGGACTTCGGCGAGCGGGCCGGGCGGGGGAGGTCGGCCGGGGCAGTGGCCGGCAGCACGCGCAGGACGGTGCCGAAGGCCGTCTTCGCCCGGAGCGCGAGCACGGAGGGAGGCCCCTGCTCGGCCCGGGCACGGGCGCGGTTGCTCCGGCGCGCAGGAGGAAGACGGTGACGGCGATCAGCCGGATCCGTCACGTGCGCGCGCGGGGAACGGGGGTTCCGCGGAACTCGCGCCCCTTCCGTCACCATCCGTCACGTGCGCGCGCGGGGAACGGTTCCGGTCGTCGGGGCATCGGCAGCGGGGCGGGGCTCGGGGTCGACTCCGGTGTCGACGAGGTCGTCGACGTGGAAGAGGCGGGCGATCGGCACGTCGGTGCTGCTGTGGGCGATGATCGAGAAGGCGATGCAGACGGCGATCAGCGTGTACGCCTGCTCTCCCTGCGGGATGCCGGCCTGGAGCACCAGCAGGCCGTAGACGACCGAGGCGAAGCCCTTGGGGCCGAACCAGGCCGCGACCAGCTTCTCCCGGCGGTCGATGCGGGTGCCCCACAGGGAGATCAGCAGCGAGGCGGGGCGGATGAGCACGATGGCCAGGACCACCGCGACGTACCCGCCGACGGACAGGTCGCCGAAGAGCTGCGGGGTGAGCAGGGCGCCGAAGACCAGCAGGGCGGCGAACTTGGCCAGCTCGGCGAGCGACTCGCCCAGGGGCTCGAACGCCTTCTGCGACTCGGGGGACACCGCGGCCAGCACCGCACCGGCGGAGAACGCCGCCAGGTACGGGTTGGCGTGCGTGAGGTGGCAGGCCGCGTACAGGATGACGCCGATGGTCAGCGGCAGCAGCGGCTGGAGCTTGGGCTCGGCGCCCAGCAGACGGAACCGCACGAGCCCGTTGACCAGCAGCGGGAGCAGTACGCCGAAGAGCAGGCCCAGGCCCAGTTCGAGTCCGATCGTCCCGAAGGACGCCTCGGCGTGGCCGGCGGTCGGGCCGGCGGCGGCGATGAGGACCAGCACGACGGGCAGGGCGAGGCCGTCGTTGATGCCGCTCTCCACGTTCAGCAGTTCGCGCAGCCGTGCGGGGACCTCCTTGCGACCCACGATCGCGGAGGCGAAGACCGGGTCGGTGGGTGCGAGCACCGCGCCCACCAGGAACGAGGTGGTCCAGTCCAGGCCCACCAGGTAGTGGGTGATCAGCGCCATGCCGATGCACGCGAGGGGCATTCCGAGGCCGAGTGCACGGGCCGGGTTGCGCCAGTTGGCGCGCAGCTTGGCGAAGGAGACGTGCATGCCGTCGGTGAACAGCACCGCGAAGAGCGCGAGGTCCGCGGTGACCGACACGATCTCGCTCTCGGGGGAGATGTGGATCAGCCCGAGGAAGCCGTCGCTGACCAGCGCTCCGCCGACCAGGAAGAGCAGCGAGGTGGAGAGGACGGTGCGGGCGGCGAGCCCGGAGAGCAGGACCGCTACGAGCAGCGCGGCCCCGAAAACGGCGACGAGCACCATGGCGGAAGTCCCCCGATCGGCAGAAGAAGACAGGTGTCCCTTGTTCGCCGACCAGACTTCCCGGCACTCCGCAAAGGACCTTACACGTTTCTTATCTGATGTTGACAGGCCCCTGACGAGCACCCGCCCCCGCCCCAACTTGCCGGTGTCCGGCAAGCTGGGGCCGCCCGCGACCGTATCAGTGCAGGATCAGCGCCGGGTCACTGCCGCCCCCGGGCGCACCCGGGAGCGGACGTCCCCGTCACCGGGAGCTGCTGGAGTGCGCTCCGGTCTGGTAGACGTCGGGGATGCCGTCCTGGTCCTCGTCGCGGTTCTCCTCCTCGTACAGCTCCTTGTAACGGCGGTTGCGCCGGCGCAGGAGCACCGCGGCGAAGGCGGCGGCGACGAGGGATCCGACGAGGACGGCGGCCTTGACGTGCTCGATCTCCGTGGGATCGGTGAAGGCGAGCTCACCGACGAGGAGGGCGACGGTGAAGCCGATGCCGGCCAGGGCGGCGAGGCCGAAGATGTCGGCCCAGGCCAGTTCGGGGTTGAGCGTCGCCCTGGTGAAGCGTGCGGCGAGGTAGGTGCCGAGGAAGACCCCGAGGATCTTGCCGGCGACGAGGCCGATGACGACGCCGAGGGGCTCGGGATCGGCGAAGACGTGGCCGAGGGCGGCGCCGGAGACGCTGACGCCGGCGGCGAAGAGCGCGAAGAGGGGGACGGCCACGCCGGCGGAGAAGGGGTGCACGAGGTGGGAGACCCGGGCCCCCGGGGACCTCTCCTCACCGCTGTCACGGGTGGTGCGCAGGATGAGGCCCATGGCGACCCCGGCAACGGTCGCGTGGACGCCGGAGTTGTACATCAGCGCCCAGATGGCGATGCCGAGGGGGACGTACCACCACCATCCCCGGACCCGCAGGCGCTGGAGGACGTAGAAGAGGACCAGCCCGGCGAAGGCCCCGCCGAGCGCCCAGAAGTCGAGGTCGCTGGTGAAGAAGACCGCGATGATGAGGATGGCGCCGAGGTCGTCGACGACCGCGAGGGTGAGCAGGAAGGCCCTCAGGGCGGCGGGCAGATGGGTGCTGATGACCGCCAGGACGGCGAGTGCGAAGGCGATGTCGGTGGCCATCGGGACGGCCCAGCCGTCGAGGCTTCCGCCGCCCGACTTGGCGACCAGCACGTACAGGCCGGCCGGGACGGCCATGCCGCAGACGGCGGCGACCACCGGTAGCGCGGCGGTGGCCGGGGTGCGCAGCTCGCCGGTGACGAGTTCGCGCTTCAGCTCGATGCCGGCGACCAGGAAGAAGACCGCCAGCAGCCCGTCGGCCGTCCAGTGGCCCACCGACAGGTCCAGGCCGAGCGCGGGTATGCCGAAGTGGAAGTTGCGCAGGGACTCGTAGGCGGCGCTCCACGGGCTGTTCGCCCAGACGAGGGCGACGACGGCGGCGGCGAGCAGCACGAGCCCGCCGATGGTTTCGGTGCGCAGGGCTTCGGCGATCGCCTGGCGCTCGGGCCAGGGGAGCAGACCGAAGGCGATCTTGCGGGGGCGTGCCTGGGTCATGGAAGGAATCCTCCGGGGCGTGTCGGCAGGGGGGCACACGGGCCCACGGACGCCGACCAGACTTCCCGGCACACCAGCATCGTTCCTGATGCGTTCTTTACACCCTATCGGGTGATCGGGAGTCTCACCAGAGCGTCTCTCACCTGCTGAAACAAGATGAAGGGCCCTGTCCTCCGCGACGTGCGAGGTGCGGACAGGGCCCTTCGGAAGCCAGACCGTGGGGGGCGGTCAGGCGGTGGTCTTCACCAGCTCCTGGTCGTCGTCGCCGTCACGGTCGGCGTCGGCGTCGGCGTCGAGGCCGGCGTCACGCCGCTTCACGAAGGCGAGGAAGGAGTTCAGCTCGCGCTTGGCGATGGGGGCGAGGAGGTAGAGGCCGATGATGTTGATGACGGCGAGCATGAACAGCACGGCGTCGGCCATGTCGATGAGGGTCTGCAGGGTGAGCAGGGAGCCCGCGACCGCGAAGACGGTGTACAGGACCTTGAAGCTCAGCTCGCTGGCCTTGCTGCGGCCGAACAGGTGCGTCCAGGCCTTCATGCAGTAGTAGCCCCAGGTCAGCACGGTGGAGATGGCGAACAGCATGACCGCGATGGTCAGGACGTACGGGAACCAGGGCATGACCGTGCCGAAGGCGTCGGAGGTGATGGTGACGCCGCCGATGGACTCGCCGGCGCGGGCCTCGGCCCAGCTGGCCGGGTTGGCGATGACGATGGTCAGGGCGGTCATGGTGCAGATGACGACGGTGTCGATGAACGGCTCCAGCAGGGCGACCAGGCCCTCGCTGGCGGGGTGCTTGGTCTTCACCGCGGAGTGGGCGATCGGGGCGGAGCCGAGGCCGGCCTCGTTGGAGAACGCGGCCCGCTTGAAGCCGATGATCAGCGCACCGAGCACACCGCCGGCGACGCCCTGCGGGTTGAAGGCGCCCTCGATGATCGTGGAGACCGCGGACGGCACGGCACCGATGTTGACGACGATGACGACGAGGCAGGCCACGATGTAGATGCCGGCCATCGCGGGGACCAGCTTGCTGGTGACCGAGGCGATGGAGCGGATGCCGCCGAGGAGCACGATGCCGACGAGCGCGGCGATCAGGATGCCGAAGAACAGGGCGCCGGCCGACGAGCCCAGGGCGCCGCTCTCACCGCCGGTGACGGAGACGAGCTGGGCGTAGGACTGGTTGACCTGGAAGAGGTTGCCGCCGAAGAGGCCGAAGAACAGCACCATGAAGGAGGCGAGGACGGCGAGGACCTTGCCGAAGGTCTTGCCCTTCTTGCCGAAGCGGTCGACGAGGCCCTTGGGCAGGTAGTGCATGGGTCCGCCGGAGACCGTGCCGTCGGCGTGCACCTCGCGGTACTTCACGCCGAGGGTGACTTCGACGAACTTGGTGGCCATGCCGAGCAGGCCGCAGAGGACCATCCAGAACGTGGCGCCGGGTCCGCCGATGGAGACCGCGACGGCCACACCGGCGATGTTGCCGAGGCCGACGGTTCCGGAGACGGCTGCCGTCAGGGCCTGGAAGTGGTTGACCTCGCCGGCCGACCCCTTCTCGTCGTACTTGCCCCGCACCACGTTCACGGCGAGCCGGAACTTGCGCAGCTGCACGACTCCGAACCAGCCGGTGAAGACCAGGCCCGCGACGACGAGCCAGGCCACGATGAGGGGGAGCTGGGTATCTCCGATGGACACGGAGAAGAAGACGACTTCTCCGAGCCAGCTGGCTATGGGCTCGAAGAAGCCGCTGACGGCCTTGTCAACGTTCTGGGTGATGGCATCGAGTGACACGGTGGTACCTCAGGTGCGCAGGACCGGCGCGCGGGAGGCTGCGCCGGATGGGGGGATGCGGTCTTTGAGCGAACGCCGTTGTCCGTTCGGCGATCCGGGCGATCGATGTCCGCGGACTCGGAGCGTGATCACCTCGGTCGTGCTGCCGGTTCGTGCCCGGCTCCCCATGGAGGCGGCGAGGGGTGGTGCCACCTGCGGAGTTGGGCATTCCTAACACAGACCACACCCTCATCCGTGTGACCCAGATCACGATACGCATGGTAATCACGGGAAAATGCAGGGAGCGTGACGCGACCGTTATCCGAACAGGTCGATCCGTTCAAAGGACATCTATTTCTGCAGGTCAGCAGCTCGATAAGGAAACGCACCTGTCGCAGCGACCGGTGGACGGACGCGCGGCCGGGGGTTCGCACCCCCGGCTCCCGCCGTGGTCGAAACGCGTGCCGAACGACTCGCGACCGCCCTCCCGCGGGGTCAGTTCGGACCCTGCTCGGGGACCGGCGGGACGGCCGGCCGCGCCGCGTGGCGCCCGTTGGCGCGCGCCAACAGCCGGCGGGGGTCCGTCGCCCGGTTGATCGCGGCCTCGACGGCCGTGATGCGGTCGGCGAGCAGCCCGAGCGCCGCGACCGCCCGCGCGAGCGGATCGTCGGCGGAGTCGCCGAGCGCCTGGGCGCGGGTGTGGGCGGCGGTGACCTCCGACCAGCGGTCGGCCTGTTCGCGGGTGAGGGTGCCCCGGAGCCCGGCGAGCTTCAGGAGGTTGGCCTCGGCCTCGGTGGTGAGGGTCTGCGCCTCGGCGGTGTAGTGGTCGTCGATCACCGCTGCGAGTTCGGCGTCGTTCATCACGGGCGAGAGGCGCGCGGCGATCTTGTTCATCGTGCGGTAGGAGCCCTGGAGCCGGAAGCGCGGCTCGGTGCGGGACCCTTCGGCACGGGCGGCGGAGGCGATGTACTCCTCGTTGACGGCCAGGACGGTCTCACGGGCCGTCAGGAGGCGGCGCAGGAGGGCGAGGATCCGGTCGAGCTCGGCGGGGTCGTAGGGGTGGACGAGCCGGTCGCGGCGCGCGGTCGGGTCCCCGTCCGCCAAACGGACCAGCAGCTCCAGGTCCGCGCGGTCGCGTCCGGCGAGCGGCGCGAGGACCGGGTGGGCGGTGAGGGCGTTCTCGACGAAGCTGAGGGCGAAGACCTCGTCCTTGCCCGTGAGGACGTCGCCGAGGTTCCACACGTCGGCACGGTTGGCCAGCATGTCCGGCACCCGGAAGGCCTGCCCCGACTCGGTGTACGGGTTTCCGGCCATGCAGACGGCGAAGCGCTTGCCCCGCAGGTCGTGCCCGTTCAGGGTTCGGGTGGCGTCGCAGAGCGGGATGAACTTCTGGAGCAACTCGGGCGAGCAGTGCTGGATGTCGTCCAGGTACAGCAGGACGTTGTTGCCCGCCGCCAGGGCGAAGGCGATCTTCTCCAGCTCCCGGCGGGCCGTGCGGTCAGGGGCTTCCGCGGGATCGAGGGAGACCGTCCGCTGCCCCAGGGCCGGTCCGTCGACCTTGACGAGGAGCAGCCCCAGCCGCTCGGCCACGTACTCGATCAGCGTGGTCTTGCCGTACCCGGGCGGGGAGAGGAGCAGCAGCAGGCCGTGCGAAGCGCTTCGAGCGGAGTCTCCGGCCGCACCGAGCTGCTTGGCGAGGTTGTCGCCGATCAGCGGGAGGTAGACCTCGTCGACGAGCCGGTTGCGGACGAAGGAGGACATCACGCGCGGACGGTGCTCGTCCACCCGCAGTCGGGTCCGCTCGTCCTCGATCAGCGCCGTGCGGCGCTGTTGGTAGGCCCGGTAGGCGGGCACCTCCTCCGTGGCGAACCGCCGGGTCCTGGTGAGGAAGTCGTCGAGACGGAGCTCCAGGGCGCGCCCCTCCACCCGGGGGTGGCTGCCCAGCAGGCCGGCGACCGTCACCGCGGTCGGGGCGGTCACCTCGTAGCGCTCCAGGTCCGGGCAGACCTCGGCCGCGACGGCCTCGGCGAGCACGCCGTCCTCGATGCGTTCCCCCGACGCCGACGCATAGGCGGTGAGCCAGGCTTCGGCGTGCTGCCGGCGGGCTCCGGCCGTCGACAGGGCGGCGAGCGAGTCCCCGTAGGCGGAGCTCCCGACGGCGCGGCGGAACTCCTCCAGGAGGAGGCGGGCGGCGGTGGACAGGGCGAAGCCCGGAGGACCGGAGGCCAGTTCGGCGACCAGGTACTCGGCTGCCGTCGGGTCGCCCAGCTCCTGGGCCAGCTCCCTCCGCAGGCCGTCGAGGGCGGACTCCGCGCCGAAGAGGTCACGGGCCTGGGTCAGGGAGACCGCCCGCCCGGCCCACTGCTCGCGGGCTTCGGCGGTGGTGGTGTGGGCCCAGAAGACCTGGGCCGCTGCCCGTGCCGGGGCCGGGTGCCTCAGGAGACCGGCCCCCGCGTGCAGCCCCAGGACGGCCTCCAGGACGGCCGCCGCGTCGTGGTCGTGGACGCCGCGCTCGTACCCCTCGTCGTACGCGGCCCCGGCGGCCCCGCGGGCGAGCGCCTGGAGGTCTTCGCCCGCGAGGCCGTCCGCTCCGTGCTCGGCGAGGAGCCGTGCGGCCAGGTGCTCGGACCGGTAGACCTCCGGGGACTCGGAGGGCAAGGTGCGGTCCCAGAAGCGGCGGGTCGCGGCGAACTCCGGATCCGTGACCGGCGCACGGTAGTCGGTGCCCGTCAGGGCGAGGGCGAGGGCGTCCCCGTGCGGAACGAGGGTCAGCTCGGGGGCCTGTCGGTTGACCGCGAAGCGGTGGCGGCCGAGCCGGATCGTGTCCCCTCCGTCGGAGAACAGTTCGGTGCGGTCCCGCAGCGCCCTCCCGGCCTCCTGGCGGGCGGCTCCGAGACGGCCCTCCAGCTCCTCCGCCCGGACCTGGTCGCCGAGTTCCCGCAGCTCGTCCGCGATGCGCCGCACCTTGACGACCATCGGGTCGGAGGCGAAGTAGGCGTGCACCCCGTCCAGATCGGTCAGGTCGGCGGAGCGTCGGGCGATCGACTCCAGCACCCGGCCCGCCGACTCCGCGAGCCGCTCCGCACGACGGGCGCGGGCGTCCTGGAGCGCCTGCTTGCGCGCGGTGAACGCGTCGTAGATCTCCGCCCGCCTCTCGGCCAGGTCGGCGAGGAAGCGGTCGTGGTCGGCGAAGCGGGACTCCAGGTTCTCCACCTGGAGCATCAGCCGGCCGAGCTGGGCCTCGCAGTGCTCCGCCGTGTCCGAAGCCGACAGCGCACCGGTGACGGACTGGCCGAGCAGCGCCAGCTCTGCGGCGAACTCCGCCCTGCCCTCCCGGTCGAGGAGCTCGGTGCGACGGGCCGTGAGAACGGCGCGCGCCCGGTTCAGGGCGCCCAGGACGTCGGCGATCCGCGCCAGGATCGTCGTGCGGACGGTGGCGTCGCCGATGTCGAGGCCGGCGATGATCTCGCTGAGGGACCGCAGGGCGAGGACGTGCTCGTCGATCCGGTCACCGACCGGGCCCGCCTCGGCCGCCGTGGCCAGTTCCGCGGCCCGGGCCGCGAGACGGTCCGCGTCCTCGTGGTGGAGGGTGAAGGCGTCGTCGCGGTGGAGGAAGGCGACGGCACGCCGGGCCGCCGACGCCACGTCCGCCTCGACGTCGGCGGCCAGCGCGTCGATGGCGTCCGCGTCGGCGTACCGCATCTCCTTGAGGGTCACCAGGTGGCCCTGGGCCCGACGGAGTTCGGTGATCCGCGCGATCCACTCCTCGGCCGTGGCCGGAGCCTCGCCCCGCACGCGCCGGACCAGACGGGCGATGTGCCCGGCGGAGTCGGCGAGGGCCTCGGCGGCCTGCCGGGTGAGCGTCGTCACCGTCTCGAACTCGTCCAGCACCTGTGCCGCGGCGGTGCGGAGCTCGACCAGCGGACCGCTCAGGTCCCCGGTCTCCGGGTCCCCCAGCCAGTGGTGGACGTCGACCGCACGGGCACACGCGGCGAGGAGGGCCTCGTACACCTCGCGGGCGGGGGTGAGCTCGGTGGCCTGCCGGGCGACGGACAGGCAGTCGGAGATGCCCCGGACGAGGTCCACGTTGCCGATGCGCACCAGCGGCCCGTCCCCCACGGGGGCGGCATAGGTGTCGGCCGTGTAGGGCGTCTGCCAGACCTGCACCGCGTGCACCCGGCCGGGCTCGTCGTCGACCGACCTCAGGACGACCATCGTGCCGTCCTGGAGCAGGGCGTGCGCGCGGCAGGAGACCGGGCTCGCGACCTCCTTGCGGATCAGGTTGTAGGGGAGGAGGAGTTCGCGCCCCTCCTCCTGGGCGTGGAAGACGTAGAGGAGGTCCTCTCCGTTGGGCGAGCGGACCAACCGGTCGAAGACGAGGCCGGAGGTGTCGGTGTCGAAGGTCTTCACCGCACCGGAGGCGAGGCAGTAGCCTCCGGGGAAGACCAGGCCCGCGTCCTCGGGAAGCCTCAGACACGCCTGGCCGAGGCCGTCGAGCCGGACCACGGTGCCGGTCAGCGCGTTGAAGACCAGGTGCCGGTGGGTGCTCTCCTTGTACGGGCGGACCCGTAGCAGGAGGAGGGGGCCGACGGCGGCGTGCGCGACCTCGGCGTCCGCGAGGGACTGCAGGGGCTCGTCGACCGGCTCGCTGTGGATGCCGTCGCCGGTCTCGGTGTCGTCCTCCGTCTTGACCGTGAGGCTTCCGCCGACCGTGGACACGAAGATCCGGCCGTCGATCGAGACGTGCGGGAAGCGGCCCGGTACGTGGTCCTCCCGGGTCGTCTCCACCCAGTCGACCCCCTGGGAGGGGGGCAGGACGTGGTCGCGCTCCCCCTGCGCGTCCAGGAAGCGCACCTCGCCCGACGGGCCGAGGGACCACCTCAGGACGCGGAGGTCGTCGGCCTTGTCCCCCGTCTGGAAGACGGCGAGCAGCCGGCCCTCCGTCCTGCGCAGCCTCAGCAACCGTGCGTCGCGGAAGTAGCGGTGGAGCGCCGAGAACTCCCGCCGGAAGTCCGGGTCGTCCAGGAGTCCCGGGACCGCGCCCTCGGGCAGCGGGTTCAGGTCCCGGTCGTGGAGCGTCAGGACGTCCTCGACCCGGGTCTCCTCCCGGCCCGAGGAGGCCGTGTGACGGCCGAGGAGCAACACGTCGTCGCCGACGGCGACGACGTCCCGGGGCAGGGAGGCGCGCTCCGTGTGGATGCGGCCGGTGCCCGCCAGGGCCAGCTCGCCGGAACCGAACTCCGCGATCCGGGCCTCGTTGAGGGCTTCGGCCCGTCGGGCCAGTTCGCCCGCGTGGGAGACGAGACGGTCGCGCAGCATCGCGTACGTGTCCCGGTCGATTCCGGTGCTCATCTTGTTCTGCTCCTCGTACCGTGGTGAAAGACGGGTCCGGCGCCGGCAACTCCCCCGTTCTCCGGCACCGGACCCGCTCCGACCGCTCCCCCGTGGGCGGTCAGCTCGTGGCCGCGCCGTTCAGCGCGGCGGTCCCGGACGGGATCGGGGGGGTGGGCGCTCCCGGGGTCGCCGCGTCCAGCAGGCCGGAGTTCATGACCTTGGCGAGCAGCGCGGAGACGCTCAGGTTCTGCACGTCGGCGCTGGAGAGGGAGCCGAGCACCTTGGTGAGGTCCTCGGTGAACGTCCCCTCGCCGTTCAGCCACGGACCGGCGAGGGTCTGGGCCGTCTGCGAGTGCTCCACGAAGCCGTCGACGGACTTGCCGAAGGAGACGGACTGCACGAGCCGGTCGAGGAACACGGACTCCCCGCCGACGATGTTGATGTCGGCGTGCTCCAGCCCCGTGGCCAGCACCGTGGCCTGTGCCTCGGCCACCTGCCGCTGCACTTCGAGACCGGCGAGGCGGACGTCCTTCTCGGCCTCCAGGCGGAGTCGGTACTCCTCGTGGGTGCGGGAGGCCTCGTCCAGTGCGGCCATCGCCGCGGCCTTCTCGGTGAGACCGGCCGCCTCCGACTTCAGCTTCTCGCCGATCGCCTCGGCCTCGGCGAGCGCCTTGGCCCGCAGGCCCTCCGCCTCCGCACGCAGTCGGGCTTCGGTGGCCCCGGCCTCGGCGCGACCGGTCTTCTCGATGGCGCTGGCCTCCTGCTCGCGCACCTGCACGGCGGCGAGGCCCGTGGCGGCGGCTTCGGCCTGTACGCCCTCGGCGATCCGGATCTTGGCCTGGGCATCGAGGTCCGCCGCCTTGTGGCGGGCCTCTGCCAGGGTCAGTTCCTCCGCGGCCCGGTGGACCGCTGCCTGCTCGGCCGCCTCGGCCGCCTTGATGTCCTTGACCAGCTTCTCCTGCGCCTCGGCCTCGGCCGCGATGACCAGTGCCTGCCGGTCGCGCTCGGCCTCCTCGACGGCGCGCAGCCGCTTGATGGACTCCTCCTGCTCCGCGACGGTGCGGTCCACCGCGACCCGCTCCCGGATCACCTCGGCGATGTCCCGGCGCTCGGCCTCGACCTCCTTCTCCGCCGAGATGCGGGTGAGTTCGGTCTCCCGGTCCCTGGCGATGACCTCCAGGAGACGGTCCTTCTCGATGCGCTCGCTCTCGATCGCGATGACCCGCTCGCGGTTCTTCTGGGCGACGGCGACCTCACGCGCCTGGTTCTCGCGCTGGACGCCGAGCTGCTCCTCCGTCCGCAGGAAGGCGCTCTGGGCGCGGAGCCGCTCCTCTTCCATGACCCGGGCGGTCTCGGCCTCTTCCCGCGCCCGCACGGTCTCGATCTCGCGCTTCTGCTTGATCTCCGCGTCCGCCTGGCGCCGCTCCAGTTCGAGGATCGCCTCGCGGGCGTCCACGTTCTGCCGGGTGATCTCCTTCTGTTCGTGCTGGCGCAGCTCGTTGGTGCGGACGTTCTCGACGGCCGTGAGCTCGGTGATCTTGCGGATGCCCTGGGCGTCCAGGATGTTCCCGGCGTCGAGCTGGGCGAGCGGGGTCTGCTCCAGGTAGTCGATCGCCGCGTCCTCGAGGCTGTAGCCGTTGAGGTCGATGCCGATGACCTCGATGATCCGGAACCGCAGTTCGTCGCGCTTGGTGTAGAGGTCGGTGAAGTCCATCTGCTTGCCGACCGTCTTCAGCGCCTCGGAGAACTTGGCGTTGAAGAGCTCCTGCAGGGTCGCCTTGTCGCTGGCCCGCTCGGTGCCGATCGCCTGGGCGACCTTGATGACGTCCTCGACGGTCTTGTTGACCCGGACGAAGAACGAGATGCGGATGTCGGCCCGGATGTTGTCCCGGCAGATCAACCCGTCCCGACCGGTCCGGGCGATCTCGATGGTCTTCACCGAGATGTCCATGACCTCGGCCTTGTGCAGGACCGGCAGGACCACCTGTCCGGTGAAGGTGACGTCCACCTTGCGCATCTTGGAGACGATCAGCGCCTTGCCCTGCTCCACCTTCCGGAACAAGCGGCTGACCACGAACAGCACCGCGAAGGCGGCGAGCAGGACAGCGGCTACCAGCACGCCGATGCCCAGGGTGATGGCATCCATAAGAGAACCCCGTGTCGATCGAAGGAAGAAGGGCGTACCCGCTCAGGCGGCGGTACGCGAGGAGTGCGGGCCCGGTTCGGCAGCGTGGTGCACGGCGCGGTGCGCCACGGTGCGGAGCACCAGGAACCTCGTCACGTGCCAGGCCAGGAACAGGGAACCGACGAGCAGTGCCACGGACAGCGGCAGGGACAGCGCAGCGGGCGGTTCGGCCCGGTCCAGCAGCACCGAGCCCACGACGTCGAGCACCCAGCCGGTCGCGAGGAACACCGAACCGGCCGCTTCGACCGGCACGCCGCTGATCCCGAGGGCCTCGACGTCGGAACGGAAGGCATCGGGAGGGACGAACCCGCAGAGCACCAGCAGCCAGAACCCGAAGACGGTGACGAGCCCGGTGGTGAGCACCATGGAGGGAAAGCCGAAGGCTGCGTCCAGTACCTCCGCCATGCTCGCCCCCCTGTGCACCGACTCTTCCGGAACTCGGCACTCACCATGCAGGCGAGGTGCCGCTGGTGCCATTCTGGTCCGTCGGCACCTTCAAACGCATTGCCGGACATGGGCAATCTTCATGGCTTCTCGATGCCGGGTCCTACCCCTCGGTCACCTCACGCCCACGGCCCCCGGCGATCGCCGGGGGCCGTGGGCGTGGAGCGGGTCAGGGGCGCGTGCCCCGCCCGTCGGGGCGCCGTCCCGGAGCGGACGGGCACGGTCCGCGGGGCGGCGTTCCCCCGGTCGCTCCCCCGCTCGGGGAGCGACCGGGCGTCTGCTTCAGATCCCCTTGTCGGGCCAGCCGAGGAGGCGGGCGCCGATCACGGCGGTCTGGAGCGTGTAGCGGTGCGTCGGGTCGGCGGGGTCGGCGCCGGTGAGCCGGTGGATGCGGTCGAGCCGGTAGGAGACGGCCCGGACGGACAGGTTGAGGTGACGTGCCGCCTGGGTGGTGACGCAACCGGTGTCGAAGAAGGCGGTCAGCGTGTCGAGGAGCGGCTCCGCACCTCCGCGGGCCGACCGGAGCGGTCCGAGGATGCTGTCGACGAGGTCTTCCATGGCCTGTCGGTCACGGGTGAGCACGGGGTAGACGAGGAGGTCGGCGGCGCGCAGGACCGGTGCGTCGAAGCCGAGGCGGTCGGCGAGGTCGAGGGCTCCGAGGGCCTCCTCGTAGGAGTGGACGACACCGCCCGGACCGGGCTGCGGCCTGCCGATCGCGACCTGCCCGCCCTCGGTGGCGGCATAGGCCTGCTTGGCGAAGTAGGCGAGGACGTCCCCCTGGTCACCGGGGGCGATGCACACGATCCGGCCGGCCTTGGTCGTGAGCAGGATGTGCCGGTCGCCGAACCGTCCGATCATCGCCCGCTCCACCTGCTGGGGCGCCGGGTCCGCCTCGCCGTACGTCTGCGGGCCGCGGGCGACCGCAACGGCGTGCGCGTGCGAGAGCCGCAGGCCGAAGCGTTCGGCCCGCTCGGCTATGCGCCCCAAACCACCGCGGCCGTACAACAGGTCGTCGATGAACTCGCGCCGCTCGGCCTCCTCCTGCCGCACCGCGAGCCGTTGGGCCCGCTCGAAGCCCCCGGCGAGCGCGTCCACCGACTGCTCGACCGCGGCGAGCAGGTCGAGCGTCGTACGCCGCGACAGGGGCTGCTCGGGCCAGGCAGCCCGGACGGCGGCCAGGTGTCGACCGATCAGCGCGCGCAGGGCGAGCCCCTCGCGGGCCGCTTGCTCGCCGGCTCGCCGACGCTGCTCCACCTCGTGCCGATTCAGTCGGCGGCCGGTCGCCGCGACGTCCACGAGCAACGGATCGTAGGCCTCCACGCCCTCGTCTCTCCTCTCCTCGCTGGGTCCGCTCACCGGCTGCCTCGCCGGGACGGGCGGTACGGGACGCGATGGGGCGGGAACACCCCGAACCCCGACGCGCGGGGCGCACGCGGGGGACGCGTCGGGCCGGGGCCTGCGGCGGCACGGAGCCGCCCCCCGGCCCCGCCGCGGGGCGTCACCCCCCGGCCGCCCGGAAGGACCGCGCCGCGCCGGGCGGTCACGCCCCGGCCTCCCGGCCGTCTCCCGCGGCGGCCCCCCGGCGGCGATGGCCCTGCACCTCGTACGAAGCGAGCAGCAGGGCCGCGATGTTCAGGGGAAGGGCGACGGCCTCGGCAACCGCGGTGACGCCCCAGGCCCGGCCGAGGCTCGCCGTGAGCGCCAGGCACAGCAGCAACGCGGGAAGGATCCTGCGCCACCGCGGCAGTTCGGCCATCCGCCAGACCCGTGTGCACAGGACGACGCCGTACACGAGGAAGGCGAGCGCGCTCAGGGCGAGCAGGACCAGAACGAGTGACATGACCGGGCTTTCGGGTAGGTGGAAGGCAGTGCCGACCAGACTTCCCGGCTCACCAACCGCTGATCATATCGGTCAGGCGAGATCGGTGAAGGCCTCGACGGCATGCGTCTTGCCGGTGACGACGATGACGTCCCCCTTCTCCACCACCGTCTCGGCGGTCGCGTAGGTGAAGTCCTGCCCCGGGCGCTTGATGCCGACGACCGTCACGCCGTACTGGCTGCGGACCTGGGACCTGCCCAGCGGCCTGCCCGTGGCGACCTGCGGCGCAACCGTCTTGACGAGGGCGTAGTCGTCATCGAACTCGATGAAGTCGAGCATGCGACCGGTGACGAGATGGGCGACGCGCTCCCCCATCTCGTGTTCGGGCAGGACGACGTGGTGGACGCCGAGGCGTTCCAGGATCTGGCCGTGCTGACGGCTGACGGCCTTCGCCCAGATGTTGGGGACGCCGGCTTCGAGGAGGTTGGAGCTGATGAGGATGCTCGCCTCTATGGCACTGCCGATGCCGACCACCGCGCTGGTGAACTCGTTCACGCCGAGCTGCCGCAGGACTTCGGGGTCGGTCGAGTCGGCGGCCACCGTGTGGGTCAGCACGTCGCTGTACTTCTGGACGACCCGGGCGTCCGTGTCGATGCCCAGCACGTCCCAGCCGCGGCGCACCAGCTCGTTGGCGAGGGAGAGCCCGAAGCGGCCCAGTCCGATGACGGCGACGCGCTGGTCGGTCTGCGCCCGGTAGTCGAGGGGCAGTTTGCGGCGTCGGCGGTCGCGCAGGTGGCGCAGGTAGTTAACCAATGACGGGTCGCTCCTCGGGCAGTTCGTAGCGTCGGGTGCGCTCGCGCAGGGCGAGTGCGGACACCAGGGTGATGGGGCCGATGCGGCCGATGAACATCAGGGCGATGAGGACGAGCTGTCCGACGTCGGGGAGGTCGGCGGTGAGTCCGGTCGACAGCCCGACGGTCGCGAACGCGGAGACGACCTCGAACAGCACCGCTTCCAGGGGGGCGTCGCTCACCGACAGCACGACCAGCGTGGCGGTCATGACCAGGCCCACTCCCATCAGGGCCACGGTCAGCGCTTGCCGCAGGACGTGCGGGGCGAGTCGACGGCCCAGCACGGTGGAGGTCGGTTCGCCCCGCACCTCTGCGGCGATCGCGGCGGCCAGCACGGCGAAGGTGGTGACCTTGATGCCGCCGGCGGTGCCCGCGCTTCCGCCGCCGATGAGCATCAGCATGCACGTCATCAGCAGCGTCGAGGCGTGCATGGCCCCGACGTCCAGGGAGTTGAATCCGGCGGTGCGGCTCATGGCGGAATGGAAGAAGCTGTCGAGGATCTTGCCGGCGACTCCGTGCGCACCGAGCGTCCCGGGGTTCGTCCACTCCAGCAGCGCCGTGAGCACCGTTCCCAGGAAGAGCAGCACGACGGTCGTGATCACCGTGAGCTTGGTGTGCAGGGTCCAGTTCTTCCGGCCGGTGGTGCGCAGACGCTGGCGGTGGCGGAGCGCCTCCAGCAGCACCGGGAAGCCGATGCCGCCGAGGATGACGGCGGCGGCGATCGGCAGGGTCACCCACCCGTCCTGGGAGTAGCGGGTGAGGCTGTCCGCGTGCAGCCCGAAGCCGGCGTTGTTGAAGGCGGACACCGCGTGGAAGAAACCGAGGTACGCCGATTCCTCGTAGCCGTAGCCGTATCCGAGGCGGAACCGCAGCGCCAGGCAGGCGGCCGTGGCGAGCTCCACGACGATCGTCGTGCCCGCCACCCCGAGGAGGACGCGGCGCACGTCTCCGATGCCGAGGCTCCTGGTCTCCGCCTGGGCGGTGAGCTGCATCCGCAGCCGCAGCCGGCCCGCGACGAGCAGGGCGAGCAGGGAGGCCATGGTCATGATGCCGAAGCCGCCCACCTGGACCAGGCCCAGGATGACGGCCTCGCCGAAGCCGCTCCAGTAGGCGCCGGTGTCCACGACCGCGAGACCGGTCACGCACACGGCGGAGGTGGAGGTGAACAGGGCCGTCAGCGGGTCGGCCGGCCGGCCGCTCTCCGTCGCGGCCGGCAGCATCAGCAACGCGGTGCCGAGCACCACGACCGCCGCGAAGGCGAGGACCACGGTGCGGGCCGGGTGGGTGGTGAAGAACGAGCGCGCCCGTAGGTGAATGATGGCGGCCACGGCCCGTTCCCTTCCCGTTGTGTCGCTGGTGACAGGCTTGACCATCCCCCCGGGACGGTCGGAGCGTCAAGATCCGTCCGAGCCCCCGCACGCCGTGTCGCCGCCCCCGCACGAACGGCACCGGAGCGGTGCGCGGGGGCACCGGCACCGCGCCACCGCTTCCGGTACGTCGGGGGACGCTCCTCGGCACCGTGGGTGCGAGTGCGGCATAAAGATAGGGTAAACGTTGCCGAGACCCGGCAGTGAGAAAGGGGGCCCACGGATGCGAATATCTCTTCGACGGCGCATTCGACGCCAGAGCGAAGGAGTCGGGACATGACGTGGTTTCTGGTTCTCGGCATCGCAGGTCTGGTGTTGCTCGTCCTCTCCTTGGTCTTCGACGGGGTGCTGGAGGGGGTCCTCGACGGTTTCAGCGGGGTAGGGGACGGTTTGTTGTCGTTGCCGGTGATCGCCGCCTTCGTGTCGGCCCTGGGTTTCTCGGGGGCGATCGTGTCGGGGGTCACGGGCACGGGGGCGGGGGTCGCCACCGGTGCGGGTGTGGTCACGGGGGTCGGCGCGGCCTGGCTGACGTGGAGGTTCAGCCGGGCGTTGATGCGCGACGGGACCGCACCCGCACCGCGGGGCGAGGACGTGGTGGGATCATCGGGTGCAGTGGTGACGGCCATCCCGGCGGGCGGTTACGGCGAGGTGTTGCTGCACCTCGCGGGGCAACCGGTGAAGTACGCGGCCAAGGCCGACGTTCCCGTCGCCCGTGGTGTCGAGGTGTGGGTCGAGGGCGTGCTCTCGCCGACGTCCGTTGCGGTCCGGCCCGTCGAGCATTGACGCGTTGCCGTTCCCGTTTGTTCTCATTCCGTTCCGATTGAAGGGGGTTCCTCCATGAGCCCTGTGCTTTTCTCCGTCGTGGGCATCGTCGTCCTGGTCGTACTGCTGGGACTCGTCGTCGTCACGCGGTACAAGGTCGCCGGTCCCAGCGAGGCGTTCATCATCACGGGTCGTCGGGGGAAGAAGACGACCGATCCCGAGACGGGACGGGTGTTCACCGACAACAGCGGCCAGAAGGTCGTGGTCGGTGGCGGCGTGTTCGTCGTGCCGTTCGTGCAGCAGAAGTTCACGCTCGACCTGTCGAGCCGACACATTCCGGTGGCGGTGCGGGGCGCGGTCACCTTGCGGGGGGTGAAGGCGAACCTGGAGGGCGTCGCGATCGTGAAGGTCGGTGGCACCGAGGACTCGATCCGGGCCGCCGCCCAGCGGTTCCTGATGCAGCAGGACGGCATCGTGGGCTTCACCCAGGAAGTGCTGTCGGGTGCGCTGCGGTCGATCGTGGGCCGGATGTCGGTGGAGGACATCATTCGCGACCGGGCCGCGTTCGCCGGTCAGGTCGCCGAGGAGGCCGAGGCCAGTCTGTCCGGGCAGGGACTGGTGCTGGACGCCTTCCAGATCCAGGACATCACCACCGAGGGCTCCTACCTGGAGGACCTGGGCCGTCCCGAGGCCGCGCGGGCGAAGCAGGAGGCGGACATCGCGGAGGCGGTCGCCCGTCGCGCTGCGGAGCAGGCACGGTTGAAGGCGGAGGAGGAGATCGCCGTCGCACAGCGCACGCTGGCGCTGAAGCAGGCGGAGATCAAGGCGCAGACGGACGAGGCGGCTGCCCAGGCCAACGCTGCTGGTCCGCTCGCCGAGGCCGCTCGCCAGCAGGACGTCCTGAGCGAGCAGGAGAAGGTCGCCGCCCGCCAGGCCGCGCTGACGGACCGCCAGCTCGACACCCAGGTGCGCAAGCCCGCGGATGCCGCCCGCTACCAGGCCGAGCAGGAGGCGGAGGCCCGTCGGATCGCCCTGGTGAAGCAGGCCGAGGCAGATGCGCAGCGCTCCCGCTTGACCGGTGAGGGCGAGAAGGCCCATCGTGCGGCGCTGGCCGATGCGGTGCGGATCGAGGGCGAGGCGCAGGCTGCCGCCATCGCCGCGAAGGGGTCCGCCGAGGCCGAGGCCATGCAGAAGAAGGCCGACGCCTTTGCGCAGTACGGGGACGCGGCCGTTCTGCAGATGCTCGTCGAGGTGTTGCCGCAGGTCGTCGCCAAGGCGGCGGAGCCGCTCGCGGCCGTCGACAAGATGACGGTGATCTCCACGGACGGCGCCAGCCAGTTGACCCGGACCGTCACCGACAACGTGACGCAGGGCATGGAGTTGCTGTCCTCGGCCACCGGGGTCGATCTGGCCTCCCTCCTCCAGGGCATCACCCAGAAGAAGACGGAAGCTCCGAGCACCAGCGTCGAGATCACCGACTAGCCCGGGCGGGACCCCCGCGGCGTGCGACTGCGGGGCCCGTTCGCGCCGGACCGGCACGTGCAACAGGCCGCGCCGTCACTCCACCTGGAGCGACGGCGCGGCCTGTTGCGCTCCCCCGTGAGGGGGCCGGCGGTTCCGTCAGAGGTGCTGCGGCGGACCGAGCAGCGGGGTGCGCACCGGAGCGGCGAGGCCGACGAACACCACCATCTCGTGGCCGCCCGGATTGGTCTGGAGCGGTACGTCGAGCCAGTTGTTGGCCAGCCAGACATTGCCCGAGGGGTCGATCTGGACGGCGGTGTTCCGCTCCAGTCCGTCACTCGTGTAGCCGGTGTCGGCGGGGGAGATCGGGTCCCCGGTGCGCGTACCGGGCGGACAGGCGGAGGAACGGGCGCCGCACAGGTTGGCCAACCGGTGTCCGCCGAAGTTCGCCACCCAGACCGTGTCGTTGCCGTCGACCGCGATCCCCCAGGGCAGGAACAGGCCGTCGTTGACGAAGGGCTTCGCGGGGGTCGTGCCGTCGGGACGGACCATGGTGACGGAGGCGTCGACGTGCCGGGTGACGATGTCCTTGACCGCCTCGGCGACCATGGCCGGCGTGGTGCCTTCGCACGGGGCCACCACCGCACCGCCGTTGGCCACCCAGACGTTGCCCAGGCTGTCGGAGGCGATGCCCATGGGCCGCTTGATGCCACCGCCGGTGACCGAGCGCAGGGGGGTGCCCTGCGGGGACAGCAGCATGACGCTGTTGCTCCCGTTGCCCGTCACCCAGGCGCGCTTCCGCGTGTCGATCGTGACGTCGAAGGGCTTGTCCAGGCGGCCCCCTCCGGGTGCGATGTTCCGGGCCCGGTAGGGGTTCCCCTCCGGGATCCGGGTCACGCTCTTGCCGCCGCAGTTGGCGACCCAGATGTTCCCGTCGCGGTCCGAGACGGTGCCCTGCGGCTGGACGATGTCGCCCTGCCGCCAACCCCACGGCGGCGATACGGGCCGGCCCTGGGGGGTGAACTCCGAGACGCTGCGGTACAGACGGCTGGCGTCGAGCGGACAGTCGGTTCCCTGGAAGCCGAAGTTGCCGATCCAGACGTGGCCGCGGGGATCGACGGTCGCCCCGAAGCCGGCGCCGTAGAGGCCCCCGCCGCGGTACGGGGCGCCGGGAACGTCACGGCCGGTCGGCGTCAGCCGGGTCAGGACGCGCGAACCGCAGACGGACTGCCGGGGGTCGTCGTTGAAGGTGTAGTTGTTGCCGATCCACGCCGTGCCCTCCGCGTCGAAGGCGACGTTGCCCGGGCCGTCCAGCTCGTGCCCGTTGCCCACGTAGCGCAGGGCGAGGGTCCAGGCGTCGGGGGCCTGCACCAGCCTGGGCCGATAGGCCTCGCGACCGTCGGCGAGCGCATAGAGTTCGGCCGGGTGGTTGCCGGGCAGCCGGGCGATGTCCGCGACGGCCTGGAAGGTCTCCTGGGGCGCGGGGGCCCCGGGGCGCGCGGCCAGTTCGAAGAGGGTGCCGCAGGTCTGGCCCGCGGTACAGCCGGACAGGACGTCGGCCAGGGTGTTGAAGGCCCGCAGCGTGGACGTCTGGTCGCCGTTGGGGGCCGCGGCGAGCACCGCGGCCGCGGAGCCGTCCGCGATGTCGGCCAGGTTGTGCGAGACGGCCGCGGCGTTCTGCAACCCGGGGCTGCGGCCCGCCACCTCGCCCCCCTGGGTGAACTGCGCCATCGCGAAACCGGCTGCGACCGTGGTGCGCTCGTTGAGCACCGCCTTTCCGGTGCGGCGCCCGGTACCGAGCATCGCCACGAGCCGGACCGGACGCTGACGGTGCGCGGCCCCGGCACCCCGAGGGCCGGGCCGTCCGGCGTCCGCGGTGAGGTACAGCACGGCATCGGGGCTGTCCGGAGCCCGGTAGGAGAGGCTGAAGCGACCCCGGGAGTCGCTTCGCGTGCGGGCCAGCGGGCGGGCTCCGGCACCGGGGTGGTCACCGGCTTGGAGCAGCGTCACTTCGGCACCGGCGAGCGGCCCGGAGGCGCTGCGCACGACGCCGCGCTGGTCCAGCGTGCCGTGTCCGGACGAGGGCCCACCGCTGGCCTCCGGATACGACGCTCCCACCGCGAGGGAGGCCAGGAGGGCGGTGAGCAAAGCAGCTCTGCGACGGTGCACAGGAACTCCGTTGGTGTGGCGGGGGAACAGGGTGCCCGCCGAGTGCTCCTCCGGCGTGGTCCCGACGCCTCGGCGGATACGGTTCACGGTGGCAGCGGTGCGGCGCGAGCAGCGCGCCCCGACGCCCCGTGTTGTCAGCCTCACCCCTTCAGGTGAGCACACGAGGCCGGACGGCCCCACGCCCCGTCCGAGGAGGACGGCGGCGGGGCCGGCCGAGATCCGGGAGGCCCCGGTGCCACGGCTCCCGGAAGGGCACCCCGTTGACGACCGGTGCGGGCGGGCGGAGCCGCGGGAACCACCGCGCCGGTCAGCGGGCGGAAGAAGGCCCAGGACCCGCCGAAGGCCGCCAGGCCGAGGGGGAGCAAAGCCCCCTCACCCTCGTGCTGACGCACCCGGCAGGGGACCGGTCCGGCTCAATCGCCACCGCCTCCGCCGTCGCCGCCCCCTCCGTCGCCGCCTCCGTCGCCGCCTCCGTCGCTCCCTCCCGAGGACCCGGCGTCCCCGCCGTCCGAGCCCCAGCCGTCGCCGCCGCCGGGCTCGTTGTCCTCGCCACCGCTGCCGAGGTTGCTGAACCAGGGGCGCTCCCAGTCCGCGTCGACGCCCCCCGGCCCCCCGTCTTTCACCGGACGGCGCTCCGAGCGGAACCGTGCCAGGCCCGTCGTGTCACCGATCCCGAAGGAGACGGCGAACGCCTGCGCCATGACCGCGTCCAGCGGGTCGGTGCTCTCGTACCGCACCGGGGCGAGGGGCAGCAGCGATCCCGGCTCGACCTGCGGCCGACGAGGGGGCCGGGTCAGCAGGGCGACCCGGCGCCCGTCCCGCAGCAGCCACGAGCCCGTCGCGTCCTCCCGGCGCAGCACCCAGCGCGCGTCGGGCAGTGCCGCCTCCGCCGAACTCTTGGACTTGCGCAGCTTCTTCGTCAGGCTGAGCCCGGCCGGGACGTCACCGACGGTGAGGAGCAGCCCCTTCGACGGGTCGGTGGAGTCGCGGTGGAAGCCGTGCGGTGCCCGGATCCGTACGACGGGAGCGTGCGGCCCCCACACGTCCACGCGCACCGAGCGCCGATCGACGGTGACGGTGACGGGTCCGGCGGGCGCCTGGGCGTACCGACGCGCGATCCAGAGCGGCACGCCCTCGGCCCGGGCGCGTTCCGCCAGCGCGGCCACCCGCTCCGGCCCGCCGCTCTGCCGCACTGCCAGTTCCCCCAGTGCGCGGGCGAACTCGGCGGCCCGGCGCACCCGCACCGGCGTGGTGGTGCCGGTGACGCGGGTGATCGGGACGATGCCGGCGTCGTGCGGCAGCCGCTCCAGCGGGCGTTCGGCCCCACCGCCTCCGAGCCAGTGCCCGCGCTGGAACGCCTCGGCCATGGCGGCCAGGTTCAGCTCGCCGTACGGGGTGCTCCGGCCGCCCCTCCGCAACCGCTCCTCGGTCAACTCCACGGTGCGTGCCAGCGGGTTCCACGACCGCTCTTCATAGAGGATCCGGCTCATCACGCCCCCGTGCCCCTACTTGCTGACGGCGAAGCGCATCAGAGCGTGTTCGTCGCCCTGCTTGATCTTCCCCGTCACGTTGATCACTTCGAGCTTCCACGCGTCGCCGACCCGAATCGCCTTGGCCACGGCGCAGCCGTTGTCCTGGGTCAGCAGGCTGGGCCAGACGTCGGCGACCTGCTGGGAGCTGCCGCCCGTCGCGTCGTAGACCTTGAAGCTGATGTTGCGCGCCTTCTGGAAGGAGCTGCCCTTCTTGTAGGCGGCGGCGACGAACACGATCGACGTGATGTTGCCCGGGATCCGGGCGAACTCGACGGTCACCGTCTCGTCGTCCCCGTCCCCGTGCCCGGTCTGGTTGTCGCCGCTGTGGACCAGCGAGCCGTTGCCCATGGGGTCGAGCGAATCGAGCCCTGCGAGGCGCACCGGATCGCCCCCCTGCATGGCGATGGCTATCAGGTCGAGGTCGGTGCCGGTCTTGCGGCGCAGTTTGCCCAGCACCCCGCCGGAGCTGCCGGCGGTGGGGTCCCAGGAGACCCCGATGGACAGGTGGGTCACCCCGTCCAGGTCTGCCGGGCCGTCTTCCTTGGTCAGCGTAATCATGTGCGGATCATCCCTCGTTCGAAGCTTCCACGACAGGCAGAGTGTGCCGGACCCTCCGGCGGTTCCACGCGGAGGGTCTCGGGAGGCGGAGGGTCTCGGGAAGTCGACGCGCCCCGGAACCGTGGGGCAGCGGTCCGGTCGGGGGAGTGCTGCCGACCGGTGGTGAGGGGGCCGTCGGATCACGGCCGGAGCGCGGGCCGCCCCTCGACCGGCGGCCTCTCCCCGGTCGTGCGGAGGGGAAGTGCCGCCGAACCCGGTTCCACCGCTGTGGACGGCGGTGAGCGGAGGGGGCGCGAGGCTCCGCTCGTCGCAGGGGTGCGGGCGGTCCTCAGCGGTCGGTCAGTCGTGCCTTGTACGCGAGGGCGTAGGCGAGCTTGCCGGGCTTGGCGTCGCCGTACGGCTTGGAGAGCTTGCCGAACGCGCCCTTGTCCCGGGCCTTGCCCTCGTTCCACTCGGCGAGGGCACCGAGCTGGCGCGCGCTCCAGCCTCCGTCGACGACCGTCTCCGGGGACAGGGCGGTCTGCGCCCGGGTCAGCTTCTCGACGGCGTCGAGATAGCCGGCCGCGTCGTTCGTGTCCCAGTCCGCGAGGCCCGCGGGGCGGCCGTCGCGCAGCCAGGCGCCCCAGTAGAACTCCTGGAAGGGGATCGTCCCGGGGGCGTAGCCGATGTCACGGCCGAAGTAGAGCAGGCTGCGGTAGGGGTCGTCGTCGAAGTGGGCGAGCCCGACGCCCTTGGGCAGCCGGTTGACGTCGACCGCGTTCCCGTCGGCGTCACGCAGCCACACCCACTTCTCGGCCTTCATCCGCTCCCAGAACTTCTGCCGGGGCAGCCGGCTGAGGTTGTCCAGGACGCGCATCCGCACGCGCAGGTCCGGGCCGCCGTCGGGCAGTTCGTAGAACGAGGTGAGGGTGTGGTGGCCGTCGGTGAGGAAGAGGTTGCCGCCGGGACCGATGACCACGGTCTTCATGGCCTCGATGCTCTCGGCGGTCTCCTGGCCGAGGGGCAGCGCGCAGGTGAAGGAGCCCGGGGCGTCGAGCCGGGCGTCCGGCTGGGCGCTCGCCGCCTCCCCCTGCCCGTTCGCCTCGCACCAGTCGTCGAACTTCTTGTTGATCGCGTCCTTGCCGAGCGTGTAGCGGCCGAGCTTGTAGTACACCTCGTCGTAGCCGAGCGACGGCTGGGTCGGGTGCACGTCCCCGACGCGGACCTCGACGAGGTCACCCGGCCGGGCGCAGAGGTACTCCTGTGGGGTCGGACGCCGGTCGTGGCCGCAGAAGGAGGGGCGGACCCCCGGTTCGCCGGGCGCGGCGGAGGCGACGCCGGGGGCGGAGAGGACGGTTCCGGCCAGCGCGGAGGCGGCGAGCACGGCGCCGGCGCCCGAGCGGGAGCGGCGGGTGGACTTCGGGGACGACATCGGCTGACGGCTCCTGGTGGGAGGGTGGGGCGTGGGAGGCGCGCCAACGGTGCTGAGTCCGGGCGGCCGGCCGCGAGCCGCCGCTCGTCATGACGGTGAACAGAACGTGAACTCCCCCGCGGCAAGGGGCCCGGAGGAGCTCCTCGCGGGCGGCGGGCCCGGCGGTGCCCCGCAGCGGCAACGGGGGACCGGGTCCCCCGTTGCCGCTGCAGCGCGGGAAGGGCCGTCAGCCCACGTACTTGTCCGCGGCGTACAGGGCCTGGTCGAGGACGGCCAAACCCTCGCGGGCCTCCTCGTCGGTGATGGTGCACGGAGGAACCACGTGGATGCGGTTGTAGTTGTACACCGGCCACATGCCGCCCTCCTTGCACGCGGCGACCACCTCGTCCACGGGGCGCGCCAGTTCGCCGCCGGCGGCGTACGGCACGAGCATCTCGCGCGTCTCGCGGTCCCGGACGAGTTCCACCGCCCAGAAGACTCCGAGGCCGCGCACCTCGCCGACCGAAGGGTGCCGCTCGGCGATCTCGCGCAGGCCCGGGCCGATGACCTCGGCCCCGACGCGCGCGGCGTTCTCGTTGACCCGCTCCTCCCGCATCGCGGTGATGGTGGCCACCGCGGCGGCGCAGGCGAGGGGGTGGCCCGAGTAGGTGAGCCCGCCGGGGTAGGCCACGTCGCGGAACGTCTCGTGCACGGCCTCGGACAGGATGACTCCGCCGAGCGGCACGTAGCCGGAGTTGACGCCCTTGGCGAAGGTGATCAGGTCCGGGGTGACGTTCCAGTGGTCGACGGCGAACCAGGCACCGGTGCGACCGAAGCCGGACATGACCTCATCGGCGATGTAGAGGATGCCGTACCGGTCACAGAGCTCGCGGACGCCTGCGAGGTAGCCCGCCGGAGGCACCAGGATGCCGGCGGTGCCGACGACCGTCTCCAGCACGATCGCCGCGATGGTCGACGGCCCTTCGAAGGCGATGACCTGCTCCAGGTGGGCCAGGGCGCGGGCGCACTCCTCGGCCTCCGTGGTCGCGTGGAAGTGCGAGCGGTACAGGTACGGTCCGAAGAAGTGGGCGACGTTGCCGGACGCGCTGCCGGAGTTCTCGTTCGCCCACCGGCGCGGATCGCCGGTGAGGCTGATCGCGGTGGCCGTCCCACCGTGGTAGGAGCGGTAGGCGGAGAGGACCTTGGGGCGGCCGGTGTGGATCCGGGCCATGCGGACGGCGTGCTCGTTGGCCTCGGCTCCGCCGTTGGTGAAGAACACCCGGTCGAGTCCGCCGGGGGCGATCTCCGCGATCAGCCTGGCCGCTTCGCCGCGCTTGTCGTTGGCGAAGGTGGAGGCGATCATGCAGATCCGGTCGGCCTGCTCCTTGATGGCGGCGACGACCTTCGGGTGGGCGTGGCCGATGTTCAGGTTGATGAACTGCGAGGAGAAGTCGAGGTAGCGCTTGCCCTCGTAGTCCCAGAAGTGGCGGCCCGCTCCCCCGGCGACCGGTACCGGGTTGACGGCGCCCTGCGCCGCCCAGGAGTGGAACAGGTGGGCCCGGTCGTCGGCGACGACGCGGGCTCCGGCCTCGGCATCGGGGAGACCGGCGGGGGCGGAGGGGCCGGTGGTGGTGCTCGTCATGGGTACCTCGATCGGTGGGTGGTGGGGAGACGGTGGTGCGGGGGTCTACGGAGCGATGCCCGAGGGATGTCCGGCCTGCTGCCGGCCGTTGGCGCCCGGGGAGAACAGCGCCCTCTCCCGGGCGAGGAAGTGGTGGATGTCGTGGTGGACGGCGGCCATCCGGCTGCGCGGCGGGCCGCTGTCGGCCTCGCGCAGCAGGGCGGCCTGTCGGCGCCGGACGGCACCGGAGAAGGGCAGGGCGCCGCTGCTTCCGTAGCGGATGGCGCCGCTGTCGTCGCGGCGCGGCACGACCTCCGAGCGGGCGTGCACACTGGCGCTGAACGGGATGTCCAGGCGTCCGTCCCGGAAGGCCCGTTCGATGCCGTCGAAGAGGCCGTCGGCCGCCAGCACGGGCTCGACCAGTTCGGCCACCTCGCGTTCGATCCAGTGCTGTTCCTCGGCCACCCGGTCCTCGTCGACGCGGACGAAGTCCAGGAGGTCCGACGTCCCGATCCCGGTGGTGCGCACGCCGGAGGCGTTCGCGGCGGCGTCGGGGATGCCGTGGGCCTCCTGCACCGTCTTCGTGATCACCTTGGTGGCCCCGCCGAGACGGGCGGTCAGTCCGCCCAGGAGGATCAGCCCGCCGGCGTACTCGGGGGTGGTGGGGAACACGCCCATGAACTCGTGCAGGACGGGATAGACCTCCACGTCCGGGCCGAGATAGCGACGCGCCAGGGTACGCGTCGCGCGCAGGGCGGCCACGTCCTGATGGACCTCGCCGCCCTGGGGGTAGGCCACGGAGAGGCAGCGGACGCCTTCGGCAACCGCGGCGACGCCTTCCAGCAGCGTCATGGCGAGGCTCACCGAAGGCGGGACGAGCACGGCGGTCAGCGTGCCGAACAGCTCCCGGTCGACGACGACCCCCGCCTCGGCGAGCGTGCCGCACACGGCATCCACCCGCTGCCAGGCGCGGAGCGAGCGGGAGAGCGGGACGTCCTTGGAGTAGGGCAGGTTGTAGCCGATGGCGCCGCCCTCGAAGGACGTGATGCCCGATGCGAGCGAGACCGCGAACAGTTCGCGCGGGTCGGGTGAGCCGTGGCGCACCTCCAGCGGCACCCGCACGGAGCCGACGAGTTCGCGGCCACGGCGCCAACCGTGGCCGACCAGGGGGTAGCCGTTGAGTTCGGTCGGGTCGCGGCGCAGGACCTCGCGTGCGGCGCGGAACTTCCGCAGTCGGGTGTGCGAGTCGATGGTGACGGACAGGATGTCCGGGCCTGCCCGTTCCAGTTCCCGCAGCAGCTCGCGCATCGGCGCGTGCCCGCCCACGCCGCAGCGGGGCTGGATCGCCGGTCTTCCCCGGGATTCCGCCTCGCGCAGCACGTCGACCACCCGGGGCAGCTGCGGAGCGCCGAGATGGGCCAGGATGTCGGACCAGTCGGGAAGCGAGGCGGCGACCTCCGGGACCAGTTCCAGTGCGTCCAGGTCAGCCATGGTGCAGTTCGGCCGTCTTTCCGGTGGTCCGCAACCTGTCGAGCAACAGCACGAGCTCGCTGGTGTCGGCGAGGATGTGATCGACGCCCAGGTCCCGGAGGCGCTGGAGGTCCTCTTCGCTGGTCCGGCTGCCGACCGACAGGTTGCCCCCGAGGATCAGGGGGCGGTCCAGCCGGCCCGCGGCACGCAGGCCGGGCAGGTCCCGCAGATCGTGGTGCGCGTGTCCGTTGAGACTGCCCACGAGCACGGCCTCGGCCTGCGGGTGTGCGTCCAGCGCGTCGGCGAAGTCGACGAGCGGGGTGCACACTCCGAGGTTGACCACGGTGAAGCCGTGGTCCCGCAGTTGCAGGGCGATGAGCTGGTTGGCTACGGCGTGGGCGTCGCTCTCGGCGACGCCGAGGACGACGAGCCGTTCGCCCGTGCCGGGCAGCGCGTGCATCGGTGGCTTCCTCTCAGGTTCCGGTGTCCTGGGGACCCGGGTCGGTCGGTCAGTCTTCGAACGCCATGAACAGGGCCCGGTGGTTGACCTCGGCGAGCCGCTCGGGGGCGTACTCGACGGGGTCGGCCGTGCGCAACGAGTCGAAGACGTGGTCGATGGCAGCGATCAGCCCCCAGACCTCGTGGTAGGCGGGCCAGCCGGGCGTTCCACGGCGGTGGTCCTCCTCGCGGGCGAAGAGGTAGGAGGCCCACTCCCGGCTCATGGGGTGTCGGTGGTGGTAGTCGTGGACCACGGTGTCGCCGGTGAGGACCAGGTAGCGCGACGGGAAGTGGATGAAGAGCATGCGCAGCCACCAGCGCGCCCACGCCGCGAACCGCCGGGCCGCCGGGAGCCCCGGTGAGGGGGCTCGTTCCCCGATGAAGATCGCGTTGGTGAGGCCGGCGAAGTACTCCTTGCCGCGCCGGAGCTGCTGGTCCGGCTGCGGGAAGGAGTGCTTGACGCACAGTCGGAAGACGTTGCTGATCTGGAAGAACAGGATCATCGGCAAGGCCCAGACCACCAGCACCACCGTCCACAGGTGCAGCCAGGTGACGACCGTGGCCGCCAGCGCGTACGCCAGGGTCGTGCCCACCCGCCACGCGGGGCCGGCATAGGCGTAGTACGAGCGGACACGGGCCACCAGGAAGCGGATGTGGAACCAGGGCGAGACGCAGGTGGCCAGCACCCTGCGCCACATCCGGGCCCGGCTCATGCCGGGGCGCAGCCTGAGCGTGACCAGGAACGCCTGGACCGTGGGGTCCCGGGTCGTCATGTGGTGCAGGGCGTGGTGGTCGCCGACGTGCTCGGCGCTGTAGCGGTCGAAGTCCTGGATCATCAGGGCCGCGGCGATCAGCCGGCCCACCAGTTCGTCGGGCCGGCGCTTGCGCCACATGTTCTGGTGGGCGCACTGGTGATAGATCATCATCCGCAGATTGCGGGCGCCGTGCAGGGTGGCCGCCCAGCCCGGCACCAGCAGCACCAGCAGCGGTCCACCGCCCGTCAGTGCGGCGACGCCGAGGGCCACGCCGAGGGCGCACGAGGTGAGGGCGTTCACCAGGTGGCGGGTGGGCGTGCGACGGACCGGCGCCTGTCCGGCGTAGGGCCGACCGGTCAGCAGGGTGAGCGGCGCGGCGAACACGCGCGGCAGCACCTGCATGGATTCGCGTACGGGGTCCGGCCGGCCGGGGCCGACCTCGGGTTGGGTACGCGGGGCGTTCACCTCGGACATCACCGATCTCTCTCCACTGGACTCTCCGGGCGGGTGACGCACCGCGTCACGCGTGCTGCCCGGCCTCCTGCTCCTCGGCGGCGGCGAGCAGGTCGTCCAGGACGTGGTCGAGCTGCTCGGGAGTGGTCTCCGGGTTGAGCAGCATGAGCTTCAGCCAGACCCTGCTGACCCCGTCCTCACCGGTGATGTGGGTGCGGGCGAGGAGGGACCGGCCCTCCTCCATCAGCCTGCGGCGCAGGCGCCCGTTGAAGGCGTCGGCCTCCGCGTCGCCGCCCTGCGGCGGGACGTAGCGGAAGAGGACCGCGGTGAGCGGTGGCTCGGCGTAGAGCTCCAGTCGCGGCTCGCGGCCGATCCGGGCCGCCGCGTGCAGCGCGAGCTCGTGGCAGCCGTCCACCATGGCGGCCATGGTGGTGGCGCCGAGGGTGCGCATGGTGACCGCGATCTTCAGGGCGTCGGAGCGGCGGGTGGTCTGCAGGGAACTGCCCTGCAGACCGATGTAGCCGGCGCAGGTGTCGTCGTCCGCGCTGAGGCAGGTGGTGGGCTGGAGCCCGAAGGAGATCAGGGTCTCGGCCCGGCGGACCAGCAGCACGGCCGAGGAGGCCGGGGACCAACCGAACTTGTGCAGGTCCACGGTGATCGAGTCGGCCTCGGCCAGGCCGTCGAGGAGGCCGCGCAGGCGGGGCGAGAACAGGGCGCCGGCGCCGTAGGCGGCGTCGGCGTGCAGCCAGACGCCGTGGCGGCGGGCGACGGCCGCCAGTTCCGGCAGCGGGTCGACGATGCCGAGGTCGGTGGAGCCGGCCACGGCGACCATGGCGACGGCGATCCGGTCCCCGGGGAGCTCGGTGAGGATCCGGTCCGCCTCTTCGGGGATCATCCGGCCGGTCTTGTCCACCGGCACGGTGATGATGTTCTCCTCGCCGATGCCGAGGATGCGCACCGCACGCTCGATGGAGAAGTGGACGCCGGCCGGGCAGAGCACGACGGGCTGCCCGTCCAGTGCACGCATCCCCCCGAGGAACGGGTAGTCACCGGTCTTCTCCGCGAGGACCGTGTCCCGGGCCATGGTCATGGCCATGAGGTTGGACACGCTGCCACCGGGGGTGAGGGTGCCGCCCGCCTCGTCGGGGTCGTACCCCGCCAGTTCGGCGAGCCGGGCGATGACCCAGCGGTCGAGCTCCAGGGCGAAGGGGCCGCTCTCCCAGGCGTGCAGGGACTGGTTGAGCACGGCGGCGACCAGTTCGGCGACGGCGGCGGAGTCGATCGGGGGCGGCTGCATGCGGGCGAGGGCTGCCGGGTGGGTGAGGTCGGCCGACCACTGCGCGTACGGGCGTATCAGCTCGGACAGGGCCGCCTCGGACCCCGCTCCGTCCGCCGGCAGCAGGGGGCCGCCGAGCGCTTCGCGTGCCGCCGCTTCGACCCTCGCCGGTCCGCCGGCAGCCACGGGGCCGGTGCGCTGCGCCGACACCTCCTGGAGCAGGTCGATGGCCGAGTTCATCAGGGCCCGGACGCTTTCCAGGCCGGCGGCGGTTCCTGCGGTGCGGAACCGGGGTCCGGGTGCGGACGTGGACACGAGGGATCTCCTCTGCGATGGCGGTGTGCCGCACTCGGATCGAGGACGGCGTACGACGGTGGCCGGGTGCCGTGGACGGGCTCGGCGCGGGCCGGGGGGCGACCGGTGACCGGACCGGACCGGACGGGACCGGACCGGACCGGGACGGCGGGACGGGAAGGGAGGGAGGGGGCGGCGTGGGGTGGTGTTCAGACCGCCTCGGCAACGGGATCGGCTTCCGGCTGGGAGGGGAAGTCCCTGAGCTGGGGCACGGGCGAGAACACCACCCACAGCAGTGCCGTGAGGAAGCCGGCGGCCGTCACCCACAGGGTGGTGCGCAGGCCGACGGCGTCGCCGAGCAGTCCGCCGGCCAGCGCACCGAGCGGGAGCGGCCCCCAGGCGATGAACCGGCAGCCCGCGTTCACCCGGCCCAGGAGGCGGTCCGGCGTGATCGCCTGGCGCAGGCTGACGACGTGGATGGTCGACATGGTGGAACCGATGCCGCAGCAGGCGAAGGCCGTGACGTACAGGGCGTACGACAGCGGGCCGGTGCCGGGGGCCAACGGGATGAGCAGCGGTGCCGCGCAACACAGCACCAACTCGGCGACCACGGCGCGACCGAGGCCGAGCCGGTTCTTCAGCCAGGTCGCGGCGACGGCGCCGGTCAGCGAGCCGATGGCGCCCACGCCCAGGACGAGGCCGATGGTGGAAGGGCCCATGCCCAGTTCCCGCGCCGCGTACAGCACGAAGACGGTCTGCAGCGCCATCCAGCAGAAGTTGTACGTGCCCGCTTCCAGCGCGATGGCCCGGATGGAGCCGTTGCGCAGGACCATGCGCAGCCCCTCGGCGATGCTCCGTGCCGTGGAGGGCTTCTCCTCGGGGACCTCCGGAGGGGGTTCCGGCCTCCGGATGGCGAGCAGGCTCACCACGGAGACGGCGTACGAGAAGGCATTGGCGAGCAGGGCGACCGGTGCGGTCAGCCAACCGACGAGCAGTCCGGCGAAGCCGGGTCCACCGATCTGGGCGAGGGAGTTGCTGGCCTGGAGCTTGCTGTTGCCCTCCACGAGGTGCTCCCGCCGGATGAGCGAGGGCAGGTACGACTGGTAGGAGACGTCGAAGAGCACGGTGAGCACGCCGACGAGCAGCGCCGTCACGTACAGGTACTCGAGCCTCAGCAGCCCCAGGTAGGCGCAGAGCGGCACGCTGCCCACCAGCAGGCCGCGGCCGATGTTGCTCCAGATCATCAGGGGCCTGCGGCGCCTGCGGTCGACCCACACCCCGATGAACAGGGTCGCGCCGAGGAAGGGGGCGAACCCCGCGGCGTTGAGCAGGCCCAGTTGCGTCGACGACGCCTGGAACTGGTAGACCGCGGCCAGCGGCAGTGCGAGCTGGGTGATCTGTGCGCCCATCAGCGACACCGACTCCCCGCCCCAGAGCTTCAGGAAGTCGGCGTCCCGCCACAGTCCACCGGGACGCGGGGCGGTCACGCCTCGCCCTCCGCCTCGTCGGTGACGTGGTAGCAGCAGCCGATCTGGGCTCCGTTGGACATGCTGACGATGCCGACCCGGGGGTCGGGGGTGCCGCGCACCAGCATGCCGGAGTAGGCACCGCCGACCATGAGGACGCCGTAGGCGACGACCATGCGTTCGAAACCGGTTCCGTCCTCGGCGACGAAGCGCTCGGCGACGGGCAGGACGCGCTCCTGGACGACGAAGGGCCCGCCGACCGCGCCCCGGACGTGCCCCTCCCACTCCTCCTGGCTGACGCTCCAGCCCGGGATCACTCCGACGCCGCCGTACAGCAGGGTGGGCTTGAGCGCCAGGCCGTCCTTGTGCTCCAGGACGTAGGGGATCAGGTCGACGGTGCCGCCCTCGCGGTGCACCTTCTCGTCGCGCAGGAAGCGCGTCCAGGGCAGGATCCGTTCCACCAGGTCGAGTTCCTCGCTGGTGAAGGCACCGCGGTTGCGCTCGTCACTGAGCATGGCGAGGCTGCCCTTGTTGCCGTACAGCTCGCAGTCCAGGCCGGCGAAGAGGAACGTGTGCCCGTCGTGCACGGCGTCGAGGAGCGGGTCGACCAGGTCGCGGCTGCGCTGCTCGTCGGCCATCTCACCGGGCAGGAAGATCCGGTACACCACGTCGACCTTGCGCCCGTGCACGTGCGGAACGCCGTCGCGGTACTCGAACTCGCCCAGGCTGCACACCACGGCGTCGAAACCGTGCCGCAGCCAGTCGGGGACGACGAAGTCCAGCCACGGCTTGGTGTAGGCGTAGCCGTCGGGCCATTCGGTGAGGGCGAGGACCGGTCGGGCGGGCAGGGCGAAGCCGGCGTCCGCGGCCTCGGCGCGCAGAACGTCGGCGATCCGCCCGATGGGGTCCGGGTGGGTCAGCCGCTCGGCGCGGGCGAAGTCCTGGAAGGCCCGGTTGCGATCGGCAGGCCGGGAGAACTCGCCCATCTGCCAGCCGCCCAGGGAGCTGCCGGTGTTCAGCTCCATCAGCTTGAAGCCGCCGGGCTCGCGGTACATGTCGGCCCGGGACATGGCGGGCATCCGCCGGCCCGCGCCGCGCATCACCAGGTCGACCTGGGTGTCCGTCATGCCGACGGCGCGGGCGAAGGCCCGGCGGTCGCCGTCGAAGAGCCGGTCCGGGATGGTCGTCAGCAGGGTGAACAGACCGTTGAGATCGGCCTCGAGGCGGAGCCGGTCCGAGGAGTCGAGGAAGACCGGCCGGTTCAGCGCCTTGCCGCCGCCCGCTCCGTAGCCGTTCCAGTCGTTGCGCAGCTGGGGGACGACCATGTCCGCCGGCTGCCGCTCGGCGGACAGGTAGCGCCGGGTGACCGGGTTCTCCATGAGTGCGCCGAGTCCGTCGAGCGGGGAGCCGCCGAGGACCGGCCGGATCTCGGCCTCCGCCCGGTCGAGCGCCGTGGTGCAGGCCCGCTCGTCCTCGCCGGCCGCGATCACGGCGGCGGTCCGCGGGGTGAGCGCCCGCGGCGGCAGGAGCAGCTCGTCGCCCGGTGCGGCCAGCGGCACCACGTCCGTCACGCCGGGGACCTCGGCGGCCTGCCCGAGGTCCAGTCCCTCCAGGACGCCGTCGTGCGGCGGGTAGAGGAAGCGCACTTCGGCGTACCGGTCGTGGCGGGGCGCGAGGTCCGGCACGCGGCCGGATGCGAGGGCGGCGCCGGCCAGGGTGAGGTCGATGCCCCGGGCGAGCGTGCCCAGGTACGGGATGAGGTCGCCGCCGAGCCGACCGTTGAGCTCGATCAGCCGGCAGCCGGAGGGGGTCAGACGGATCTCGGTGTGGGTGATGCCCCGGTCGATGCCCAGGGCGCGGTGGGCGTTCCTGACGAGGGCTTCGGCCTCCTCGGCCCAGGGCTCGTGGCGCCAGGGGCCGACCAGATGGCCGACCTCCTCGAAGGCGGGGTCGTGGCCGAGGCGCTTGCGGGCGACGAAGACCGGCTCCGCCTCGCCGTCGATCACGCAGCTGTCCACGCTGATCTCGGGCCCCGTGAGGTACTCCTCGACGAGCACGCCGTGCTCGGTGCGGATGCCGGGGAACGTCGTGCCGGCCACCTGGGCGTAGGCGTCGGCGAGTTCCGACGGGGTGCGGACCAGGGTGACCCCCATGCTGCCGGCCAGGGACCGCGGCTTCAGCACGACCGGGTAGCCGATCTCGGCCGCGCCGGCGGCTGCCTGCTCGGCGCTGTGCACCAGTCGGTGGCGCACCCCGGGCAGACCGGCCCGGTCGAGCAGCGACCGGGTGGTGTACTTGTCCCGGCAGGCCTCCGCCGCCGCCGCCGAGAGGTGCGGCAGGCCGAGCTCCTCGGCGACCCGGGCGGTGGCGATCAGGGAGAGCTCGTCCCAGGTGAACAGACCGGCCGGCGCCTGCTCGGAGTCGGCCTCGGCGGCCTCCGCGTGGAGCTCCTCGACCGCCGCGCGCAGGGGCTCGGCGCGGGTGGTGTCGGCGATCCGGTAGGCCGATACGTAGGGCTTCTCCCAGGTCAGTTCCTGGGAGGTCACCAGGGAGATCTCGTACTCCCGGGCGAGGGAGGCCATCGCGTACTCGCGATAGGCCCTCAGTCGGCTTCCCACGACGACGAGTCGGGGGCGGCGCTCTTGCATCCGGTGTTCACACTTTCTGTCGTCGAAGGAGGTCAGCGAGGCAGGGGCCGGCAGGTCACGGCGAACGATTCGGCGGTCTTGCGAAGGGCCGCCTCGACCGCCCGGCTGGAGGTCCCGCGGAAGCGGAAGCGTGCCGCCACGTGCTCGTAGCCGCCCGCCGCGGGGACCACCTGTCCCGGTCCGGGGACCGCCCGTGCATAGGGCCCGTCGGGCGCGGCCGGGGCGGACCAGCTCACCGCGGTGACTTCGCAGGGGGGCGGGACGGGCAAGGGCAGCAGCAACCAGCCGGCGGTGGTGTGCCGCTCGTCGGCGTGCCGCCCGTCCGTGGGCGCGGTGGCCACCGCCGTCACGACCGGCGGGCGTCCGAGCTGGATGTCGGCGGCCGCGGCCATCAGGTCGAGGCCGTGGACCTCCCGCCACACGAAGGGGATCTCCCCGCCCCCGACCCGGGCGCCGGCTTCCAGGAACACCGGGCGGGGCGTCCCGTCCTCGGCCCTGCCCAGGAACGCCTCCAGGTGGAACACCCAGGGCCGGCCGTCGCCGAGGGCCTCGGCCACGGCGGCGGTGAAACCGCCCAGCGCCGTCAGGACTTCCGGTTCGTCGACCTCGACCGAACCCAGGAAGCTGCCCTTGGTGAAGGACTCGCAGTTGTTCACGTACCGCGAGACGCGGAAGGGGCCGAGGGCGTCGCCGGTCCAGAGCCCGTCGATGTGCAGGATGGCATCGGGGACGAAGCACTGCACGATGCGCGGCTCGTGCCGGCCGGGCCGGAACATCGCCTCGTGGGCGTCGAGTTCGTCCGTGTCGCGCAGCAGCACGACCCCCCTGCTGGCGGTGCCGCGCCGGGGCTTGAGCACGACCGGCCAGCCGTGCCGTCCGGCGAAGGCCCGGACGTCCTCGACCGTGTCGGCGGAGGCGTACGCGGGCACCCGCACCCCTGCGGAGTCGGCCAGGCGGACCATGGCGAGTTTGTCGCGGAAACGATTCAGCTCTTCGGGCGTCTGGCCCGGCAGACCGAAGGCCACCCGCAGCTCGGCGGCGGTGTCGAGGTCGCCCTCGTTCAGCGCCACCAGGCGGCTCGCCGGACCGAACCGCGCGACGAGGTCGGCGACCGCAGCCGCCGTCTCGGTCCGGTCGTCGGTGGCCGCGACGATCCGTACCGCCGCGGCGTCCTCGGGAACCGAGGACAGGCCCAGCTCGGTGGTGACGTAGCTGACCCGCAGCTCTCGGTGGTCGAGATAGGCGTCGTACCGGGCGTGGCGGTCCCGCCACCGGTGCAGCACCACCACGTGCTCCCGGTCCGTGCCCGCGCTCGTGCTCATGCCGGCGTCTCCTCGTCCGACGTCGCGAGGCGCGCGTGGGCCACCATGATCTGGCCCAGCGCGATGCCCCCGTCGTTGGTGGGCACCTGCTGCTGGCAGTACGCGCGGAAGCCGGCGCGTCGCAGCTCCACCAGGCAGTTCACGAGCAGGAACTCGTTGAGGAAGACCCCTCCGGAGAGCACCACCTGGGCGGGGGCCTGCGGACCCTCGGCGTCCCGCACGGCCCGGCAGCGCTCGACGACCATGTCGACGACCCCCGAGTGGAACCGTCGGCTGATCTCCGCACGGTCGACGCCCGCGGCGAGGTCCGCGGCCAGGGCCCGCACCACCGGCCGGGGGTCGATCTCGACGGCCGCCGCGCCGTCCTGGATCCCGAACCGGTAGCGCGTCTGCGGGGCCGCCATGGAGAGGTCCCTGCCGAGCAGTCCCTCCCACTCGATCGGCCCCTGGGCCTCGTACTCGGCGTGGGTGGTGACGTCCAGCAGCGCGGCGACGCCGTCGAACAGCCGGCCCATGCTGGAGGCCAGCGGGGCGTTGACGCCGCGCCGGGCCATGGTGGCGAAGACGTGCAGTTGCTGCTCGTCCCACCGGGCCAGCACGGGGAAGGCCTCCACCGCCGCCCGCGGATCACCGAGGGCGTCCAGGGCCAGCGCGAACCCGGTCCTCACCGGCTCCTTGACGGCGCGGTCGCCTCCCAGCAGGGGAACGGTGCGCAGGTGGGCGACCCGGCGAGCCTCGCGGTAGCCGCCGAGCAGGAACTCGCCGCCCCACGTGGTGCCGTCCGGGCCGTAGCCCGCCCCGTCGAAGACCACCCCCAGGGCAACGCCGGTCAACCGGTTCTCCGCCATGCAGGAGGCCATGTGCGCGTGGTGGTGCTGCACCTGGACGACCCGGCGGTACGCGGCGCCCTCCTCCTCCAGCGCCAGCCGTGTGGCCCGGAACTGCGGATGCAGGTCGACGGCCGCGTCCCGCGGCGTCAGCGCGTGAAGGCCGGCGAGGTGGCGGGCGGTCTGCTGGTGCGACTCCCACGTCTCGTCGTTCTTCAGGTCGCCGATGTGCTGGCTCAGATAGACCCGGGTGCCTTGGGACAGCGCCACGGTCGTCTTCAGCTCGGCCCCGAACGCGACCGTCGGAGCCAGCTCGACGCCGACCTCCACGGGGTAGGGGGCATAGCCGCGGGCCCTGCGCAGGAAGCTGACCAGGGGCGCGTCCAGTTCGGGGTGGTCGGAGCACCGGACGAGCGAGTCGTCGACCCGGATCTCGATGTCCCGGTCGTTGTACAGGATCAGATCGGCGATGCCGAAGAGGTGCTCCAGCGCCTCCTCGTTGCGGTGCGCGATCGGGTACCCCGAGATGTTGCCACTGGTCATCACCAGCGCGTCCAGACCCTCGTCCGCCAGCAGCAGATGGTGCTGGGGCGCAGAGGGCAACATCACCCCGATGTTCGGGTTGCGGGGGGCGATCGCCTCCGGCAACCCGCCCGGCTTCTTGCGCACGAGCACGATGGGGCGCGAGGACGAGGCGAGGAGCTCCGCCTCGGCCGGACCGATCTCGGCGAATCCGGACGCGGTGTCCAGGTCACGGGCCATGACGGCGAAGGGCTTGGAGTCCCGACGCTTGCCGGCCCGCAGGCGGTGCACCGCCTCCTCGTCGCGGGCGTCGACCGCCAGGTGGAAACCGCCGACGCTCTTGACCGCGACGATCCGCCCCTGCCGCAGGGCCGTGACGGCCCGTGACAGCGCCTCCTCGCCGTACCGGAGGTCTCCCTCGGCGTCGGCCAGCAGGAGTCGGGGACCGCAGTCCGCGCAGGCGTTGGGCTGCGCGTGGTAGCGGCGGTCGAGCGGATCGCCGTACTCCTGCGCGCACGGCGGACACATGGTGAAGTCCGCCATGGTGGTCTGCGCGCGGTCGTAGGGCAGCGCCTTCACGATGGAGTAACGCGGTCCGCAGTTGGTGCAGTTGATGAAGGGGTAGCGATAGCGTCGGTCGTTCGGATCGCGGAGTTCGGCGAGGCAGTCGGCGCACACGTGGCCGTCCGCGGGGACGATGGTGTCCTTGCTGCCGGTGTGCACACTGGTCCGGATGACGAACTCGGCCGGCAGGTCTGCCTCCAGGGGCAGTTCCCGTACGTGGACACCGGTGACCCGCGCCTGCGGCGGGGCCTGGTCGGTGAGCTCCGCGAGGAACGCCGCCACGGCCTCCGGCGGGCCGGTCACCTCGGTGAGCACGCCCTCCGGGTCGTTGAGGACCCATCCCGTCAGGCCGTGGGCGTGTGCCGCCTTGTAGACGAAGGGGCGGTACCCGACGCCCTGCACCACTCCGGTGACGCGGGCGAGGCGGCGCACCGGCGTTGCGCCGGGAGTACGGGAAGCCCCGCTCTCGCCCGCGACGGGCTCACTCCGTCGCGGGCCGTGGACATCCTGTTCGGTGGTCGTCATCGGTCAGCAGAGCCTGGGGAGTTCAGCGCCCAGCAGCTCCTCGACCACGGAGTCGCGGCCGTCGGCGTCCCGCATGAGGACGAGCGCTCCCGACTGCTCGGTGACCTCACCGATGGAGACCGCGTCCGCGCCGTACTTGTGGGCGCGCAGCGCGTCCAGGACCTTCTGCTCGGCGGACGGGTCGACGAACAGGCAGACGCATCCCTCGTTGGCGGAGTGGATCGGGTTGATGCCCAGCATGTCCGTGGCCATGAGGGTCTCGAACTGGATCGGGAGGGCCTCCTGATCGATGCGGATGGTCCGGTCGACCGCCTCCGCGTACTCGTGCAGGACGGCCGCGAGACCGCCTCGGGTGACGTCGCGCACGGAACGCACGTCACCCTCGTCGACGGCGGCGAAGAGCTCGTCGAGCATGCCGTTGACCGGGGCGCAGTCACTGAGGACGCGCTGCTCGAATCCGAGGCCCTCGCGGATCGAGAGCAGGTGCACGGTGTGGTTGCCGATCGGACCGCTGAGGATCACGCGGTCGCCCGGCCGGACGTTGCGCATCCTCAGCGGCGTCCGCTCGAACACTCCCACGCCGGCGGTGTTGAGGTAGATCTGGTCCGCCTCGCCCTTGCGCACCACCTTGGTGTCGCCGCACACGATCTGCACGCCGGCCTCACGCGCGGTTTCCCGGATCGAGGTGAGGACCTGCACCAGTCGGGCGATGGGCAGGCCCGTCTCCAGGATCATGCCCAGGGTGAGGTAGAGCGGCTTGGCACCCACCACGGACAGGTCGTTGACCGTCCCGCAGACCGCGATCTTGCCGATGTCCCCGTTGCCGAAGAAGGGCGGGTCGACGACGAACGAGTCGGTGGTCATGGCTATCTGCCCGGTGGTGACGGGCAGCATCGCGCTGTCCTCCATCTCGCCGATGTAGACATCGCCGAGGGTCTCCACGATCAGTGCGAGCAGCTCATGGCTGAGCTGGGTGCCGCTGCCGTGGTCGAGAACGACTTCACCGAGGTCGGTTGCCGGGGTAGTCACGGGTTTCCCTTCGGGGGCGTAGGGGGTGGAGGCGCTGAACCGCGCGGTGGAAGGGAGGGGTCAGGGGAGGATCTTGACGACCTTGCGGGCCAGCTCGCCCTCGCGGTCGAGGGTGGCGAGGATCTCGTCGGAGTCGGCGACCGTCGCGCAGTAACCGCTGAGCCATTCCAGCGAGCGGTCACGGGCCTCGGGGTCACCGGAGACCACGCAGTCGGAGGGGACCCAGATGTTGTACCCGCGGAAGAACGCGTCGGCCGCGGTGGTCTGGACGCAGATCTGCGTCTGCAGGCCGGTGACGAGGACGGTGTCCACGCCGTTCTTCTGCAGCAGGTCGTGCAGCTCCGTCTCGTAGAAGCCGCTGTCCTTGTTCTTCTCGACGACCGTGTCGGAGGGGTCGAGGAAGTCCTTCAGGATGGCCGCGCCCTCGCTGCCCCGCTGCAGCGGCAGGGTTCCGTCGAAGTCCCGCTCCACGTTGGGGTCGTCGGGCAGGTTCACCAGCTGAAGGTGGTAGATGCCGTGCCCGCGACGGCGCATCTCCTCCAGGAAACGGACGAAACGGGGCTGAGCCTCGGCCATGGCGGCGGTCCGCTCGGGCGTCTTGTGGACGACGTCGGCCTGCAGGTCGTTGGTGAGTACGGCGATCTTGCCCATGGGGTTCCTCGCGTGGTTCGGAGCGCGACTGAGCGCGACCCGGCCGTCCGTGGGTACGGGACGGCAGGCCGGAGCAATCGGCGAATGCTGCTGGTCGTGGAAGAAGTGACACGCCGGTCAAGCGGTCACGGACACTGCTGGTTGAGAGGGGCTGGCCTTCCCGGCGCAAACGATGGTCGGTCACATGCGGCCCGGGGCGGAGTGTCGGAGATCCCCAAGCGGGGCTGACCTTTGCATATCTTCCACAAGCCCGTCAATAACCAGCCACAGTCGTGAAGTTAGCCAGGACCGGAAGGTCCCCCTCCGCGCGCGCACAGGAGCGGAAACCCCGCTCCGCCGCGTCCCTGGCGGTCGTCCGTGCGGAGGGAGGCGGGGAAACCACGGCCGGCATCCACAAGGGTCTTGACCTGCGGACCTCAGCGCGTGATGATCTCGATCGGCTGGCGGGAGCCCGCCGCTGTTTTGCACTTCAAGGACACTCCGGTGGCGCGTTCGCGTCTCCGGCGCGAGCTGTCGTCGCTACAGGGACGGGCCGCACATCCGCAGGAAGGCCTGTCTCAAAATGACACCAGTTCCGAGAGCGCCGTCGCCCACTCCGCGGCCGCGGCGCGTTCGAGAGCGCCGTCCGCGTTCTCGGACCGGCGCAGAGCCGGGAGACCTCGCTCTCACAGATGTCGGTGTCCGCTCCCAAGGCCCTGAACAGGCCGTCGGTGCTGCGGCGTTGCCGAAACACGATCCGGTGCATCCAGCGGGAGCTCGGTCCGCATGTGGTTCGCGACCTGTCAGCCGCCGATCATCCGCACGTACGCGTCCAGCACGAACGCCACAGACGTCCTGTCCGCCACCCGCAGCTGATCAGGCCGTGAAGCCGTGAAGCCGTGATCGACCAGGTCCGGCGGCCGGGGTGCCGACGGGGCCGGCCGCGGACGACGCCCTCCAAGCCCGGCTCGGCCATCAGCCGCTCGACCGTGCAGCAGGCCACGACGACGCCTTCGCACGACCGTCTCTTCTCCTCAGCCGGCCGTCGCCTGCCCGGTCTCGGCCCCGTCCACCGGTACGAGACCGTCGGGCTGCGGACCCGTGAAGGCCTGGCGGCAGCGGACGAGCAGCTCCCGCAGCGCCGGGCTCTTGGTGGGCGCGGAGATCAGGGCGAGGACGGCGGGGATGTCGGCGTCGCCGAGGGCGACCGTCCGCAGTCCCTCGTACGACGCCACCATGGACTCGGAGAGCACCGCCACCCCGAGCCCGCGTTCGGCGAGGGTGAGCACCGTGCCCGGCGCGCTCGCCTGGAGGGCGACGGTCGGGTCGAGGCCGAGCGCGGCGCACGCCTGGTCCAGAACCGCGCGGATGCCGGTCCCCCGCGGCAGGCAGATGATGGGGTACGTGCTGAGTTCGGCGAGCGTGATCCGGTCCCGTTCGGCCAGCGGATGGCCGGGCGGCACGGCCGCGACGATCCGCTCGCTGATGACCTGCCACCCGTCCAGGTCCTCGGGTGGTTGGCCCGCCGCACCGATGAGCGCCAGGTCGAGGGACCCCGCCCGCACCTGCTCGACGAGTCTGCTGGAGTCGTCCTCCACCAGGCTGATCTCGACGCCCGGGTGGGCGAGGTGGAAACCGGCCAGCGCATCGAACAGCGGGGTGACGGTGCAGGCGGTGACCATGCCGACGACGAGCCTGCCGCGGACGAGGCCGTTCACCTCGTCCACCGCGTGGCGCAGCGACTCCACCGCGGCCAGCACGGACCGCGCGTGGTCGAGCGTGACCTCGCCGACGGCGGTCAGCGCGGCACTGCGGCCGGACCGGTCGATGAGAGTGGCCCCGAGATCTTTTTCCAGCTGTCGGATCTGCGCGCTGATTCCGGGTTGACTGATGTGCATCCGTTCGGCGGCGCGGGTGAAGTTGGCTTCTTTGGCAACGGCAAGGAAGTACTTCAACTGCCTGAACTCCATAACCTCTCATTATAGCCGCCATCATGACGATTGATTGGACTCGGCTGGAGAGACCGCTGGAAAATGGCCGAGCCGGAACTCGCCCCACAGGAAAGGATCGTCGTGCCCGAGAACGAGAAGGCCATGGAACCGGAGGACCTCACCCGCCTCTTCGTCGAGCGCGCCAACGCCGGCGACGCCGACGGCCTCGCCGCGCTGTACGAGGAGGACGCGGTGATGGCCTACCCACCGGGCAGCACCACGGTCGGTCGGGAAGCCATTCGCCAGCTGTGGGAGAAGGTGCTGGCCCACGCACCGAAGTTCGAGCAGGAGGAGCCGCTTCCCACGCTCGTCCGCGGTGACATCGCGCTCACCTCCACGCCGCCGAAGGACGGCTCGGGCGCCCGCGCGCAGGTGGTCCGGCGGCAGCCGGACGGCAGTTGGCTGCGCATCCTCGACCAGCCCGAGTTCCGCCCGCCCACACACTGAGCCGCGACGGCTACGGCCGGGTGTCGCCCTCGGCTCCCGGCACCTTCCGGCCACCGTCGCCGGAGCACAGCTCTCTTTCCAGAATGGTTAGTTGATGCACCGCTCACGCCGGATGCGGTGCACCACAGGACCGGGGCGGTACGGGGGGCGCACCGCGGTGGTGCACACGCGAAGCCCTGCTCCTTCCGCCCTGGCCGCGTCACGGATCGGCTCTTCGCTGCCGCCCACCACCGTGCACCGCGCCACCCTGCGGGTCCTCGACGACGTCCACCGCCGACGGGCCGACCGGCTCAACGGGCTGACGCACACCGGCGCGGTGCACTTCGACGACGACGTGCATGAATCGTTCCTGGTGGCGGCGAAGCGTCCTCCACGGACTTCCGTCGACCCGCCCCGACCCGACCGCAACGTCGCCGCGCTGCGCATCATCCGCCCGCACCCGACGTGGTCGGACCGGGTGATCACCGCTGCCGCGGGCCCCTCCCCCAAGACCGTCGGTTCCCTCCTTCGCCGTTCACATGACGCGATTCCTCACTTGGACGTGGCCACCGCCCGCGACGTTCCGGAACGAACGTGGAATTCGCCGACCCTCTTCGAGCACAGAGAATTCACCATGCTTTTCCGCATGACCATTCCGGTGACCGGTACAACCGGGAGGACAGGGCGTCACGCATGACGGGAGCTGATCGGATCAGGCCAGGACGTACGCGTACGGACCCGTCAACCGAATGCCCCCTTCCCTTCCCGGTGCTCGACGCCACTTCCGTCGTTCGCCGAGGCGGCGAAGCGCGCTGGAGTCCGCAGGGTGGTCCTCTTCACCGGCACCCGGGCCGCCGGCCACACCGCGCCCGACCTTCGCGACGCGGCGCCGTGGCCCCGGGGCGGACACGCTCGCCCTCCCGGTACGTCCTGATCCGCGGGGCGCCGTACTGGGGGATCGGCACGGCGCCCCGTCGGCTCGGCCGCCGACGGTTCAGACGGCGGACTCGCTCAGCTGCTCGACCACGAGGTCCGCCAGCACCTGCGGTGTCGGGCATTCGTAGAGGAGGTCCGCGGGCCACTCCAAGCCCGTCAACCGGGTGAGGTGGTCGCGCAGTTCGAGCGCGGTGACCGAGGTCAGACCCATGTCGAAGAACTCGCCCTCGGGGTCGATCTCCGACGCGGACCCGTACCCGAGCACAGCGGCCGCGAGGCCCTGCACACCGCCGAGCACGGACTCCGCCCACTCCGCGCGGGGGAGTTCCGCAAGGGTGGCCCGGAGTTCGGAGTCCTGAGGCCGCGGACCGTCCGGCTCCGGCTCGGGCTCCGGCGTGAGCGCGGGCGCGGGCGCGGACTCCGATGTGAGGTCCGTCGCCTCTTCCGTTTCCGTGGTCTGCTCGGGCTCCGCAGCCGGCGCGGTTCGCGTCACGTGTGCGGCGTCCAGGAGGCGTACGACCGTCTCCTCGGTGGACATGGCCCGCCACAGCCCGGTCACCGCAACCCTCGGGTCGAGGTCGGGGTGGACCGCCACGGCGAGCGAGGCTCCCGCTTCCCGCGCGGTCTCCCCCACGGACACGACGGCCACCCGTGGCGCCGCCACGTCCTCGAACCCGCTGCCGGCCCGGACGATCGCCGCCGCGATCCGTACGGTCCCCTCCACGTCCCCGAACTCCAGGGCACCGGGCGGGCGGTCGGCACCGCCGGCGACCAGGCAGCGCGCCCCCGATCCGAGCACGGCGTCGACGGTCGCCGCGGTGAGCGCGTCCGCCGGGCCGGCCACCAGGACGTCCCCCTCGGGACGCCACGCGCCGGTCCGGCCCAGCGGCTCGTAGGCGCGTACGAACAGGGCGTCCGGCTCGATCCGGGTCTCCCGGTACCCCTCGGCGACGACCGCGCACAGGCGGCTGCGCGCGGGCGCGTCGAGCTCCTTCGGGAGGATCACGGCGTGGTCGCAGGCCGGCACCGCCCCGCCGCCGTCGACGAGTGCCCACCGGGGCACCCCCGCCTCGGCGACCGGTTCGGCCCCGGGCAGGGCCACCACGAGGTCCGGGCGCCGGGCGCCGCCCGAGCGGACCCGGGCGCCGTGCCGGACCAGGGCGCCCGCGACTGCATCGGCCAGGTTCTCGTCGCCCGTGGAGGGGGCGAGCAGCAGGACGTCGCACGCGAGCTCGGGGGCGGGGCCGTCCGGCACCCGCTTCCACCGCGCCCCCTCCAGGACCGGCGCCGCCGCTCCGGAGCGCAGCCGACCGAGGGCGTCGAGCACCTGGGCCGGTGTCTCGTCGCCCCGAAGGTCCAGCAGGTCGAGGGCGGCGCCGAGGTCGGAGCTCTCGACGGCCGACCAGAACGGATCGAGCGCGGGCGCCCGCTCCCCCGGCTCCGTTACGGGCGCGGGCGCGGGCGTGGCCTGCGCCACGACGGCCGGCTCTGGCCAGTAACGGCGTTTCTGGAAGGCGTACTTCGGGAGCCGCACCGGGGTGGTCGGCCGCCCGGCGTGGACGGCCGCCCAGTCGGCCTCCACTCCGTGGGTGTGCAGGACCCCCAGGGCCTCGACGGCGGTGCGCACGTCGTCGCGGTCGCGGCGCAGCAGCGAGACGGGGCGCACCGGGTGTCCGGGCAGGCACGCTTCGACGGCCGGCGCGAGGACGGTGTCGGGCCCCAGTTCCAGGAAGGCCGTGGCTCCGTTCCCGTGGGCCTCGCGGACGGCGTCGAAGAAGCGCACGGGACTGCGCAGTTGGTCCACCCAGTAGTCGGGGGTGTCCATGGGGTGGGCGGTGCGGACGGTGGAGACGACCGGGATCCCGGGCCGTCCGAAGCGGATCTCGGCGGCGGCCGCCCGGAACTCGGCGAGCGCCGGGGCCACGCGGGGCGAGTGGAAGGCGACGTCCACGCGCAGCCGGCGCGTGCGGTGCCCGCGCTCCGAGAGTTCCCGGGCCGCGGAGAGCACCTCCTCCTCATCCCCGGACAGGACGACCGAACGGGGTCCGTTGACGGCGGCGATGGCCACGCGGTCGGTGCGGCCCTCCAGGACGGCGAGGACTTCCTCCTCTGCCGCCCGTACGGCCACCATGGCTCCGCCTGCGGGCAGTTCGCCGAGGACCCGACCGCGGGCGGTGACGAGGGCGGCGGCGTCGGCGAGGGGCAGCAGGCCCGAGACGCAGGCGGCCGAGAGCTCGCCGATGGAGTGCCCGATCAGGGAGTCGGGGGTGACGCCCCAGCTCGACAGCAGCCGGAACTGGGCCACTTGGAGGGCGAAGAGGGCCGGCTGGGTGTAGGCGGTGCGGTCCAGCAGGTCCTCCCGCTCGAAGACCGCTTCGCGCAGCGGGGTGTCGAGCCGGAAGTGCGCGGACACCTCGTCGAAGGCCTGCGCGTACACGGGGAAGGTCTCGTACAGCCCCTTTCCCATCGCGGGGAGTTGGCTGCCCTGCCCGGTGAAGAGCAGGGTGAGCCGCTGCTCGGCGGCGCGCGCCCGGCGCAGCCCGTCGGCCGTGCCGTCGGACGCCAGGGCCGTGAGGGCGGCGCGCCGCTGCCGTGCGTCGGTGCCGGTCACCATGGCCCGGTGGCGGTGGGCGGCCCGGGTGGTGGACAGGGCCCGCGCCACGGCGGGGAGGTCGGAGGTGTCCGACTCCAGCAGTCGCCGGGCCTGTCCGCGCAGGGCCTGCTCGGAGCGCGCCGACAGCAGCCAGGGCACGCCGTCCAGGGCGGACAGCGGCTCCGGGGTGTCCTCGGGGTCCGGTGCCTGCTCGATCAGCACGTGCACGTTGGTGCCGCTGATGCCGAAGGAGGAGACTCCCATGCGACGCGGCCCGGTCTCCTCGGGCCATGGCTGCGCCCGGTCCAGGAGGGCGATGTCGCCGGCGGTCCAGTCGACGTGCGGGGAGGGTTCGTCGATGTGCAGGCTGCGGGGCAGCAGGCCGTTGCGGATGGACAGGACCGCCTTGATCACTCCCGCGATGCCGGCGGCCGCCTGGACGTGGCCCACGTTGGACTTGAGCGAGCCGAGCAGCAGCGGGGCCGGTCGGTCCTGGCCGTAGACGGCGAGGAGCGCCTGTGCCTCGATGGGGTCGCCCAGTGCCGTGCCGGTGCCGTGCGCCTCCACGGCGGCGACGTCGGTGGGGAGCAGGCCGGCCGCGGCGAGGGCCGCGCGCATGACCTTCTCCTGGGCTGCACCGTTGGGGGCGGTGAGGCCGTTGCTGGCGCCGTCGGAGTTGAGGGCGCTGCCGCGCAGTACGGCCAGCACCTCGTGGCCCCGGGCGCGGGCCCGGGAGAGGCGTTCGACGAGCACCACTCCGGCGCCCTCGCCCAGTGCGGTGCCGTCGGCCGCGGCGGCGAAGGGCTTGCACCGTCCGTCGGGGGCCAGTCCGCGCTGACGGCTGAACTCGACGAAGGGCACCGGTGTGGACAGCACGGTCACTCCGCCGGCGAGCGCGAGGTCGCACTCCCCCGCCCGTACCGCCTGGGCGGCGAGGTGCAGGGCGGTCAGCGAGGAGGAGCAGGCCGTGTCGACGGTGACGGTCGGGCCTTCCAGCCCGTAGGTGTAGGCGACCCGTCCGGACAGGACGCCGCCGCCGACGCCGGGCGCGAGGAAGCCCTCGGCGGCCGCGTTCTCCAGGAGGCGGCCGTAGTCCTGGTACATGGCGCCCACGAACACGCCGGTCCGGGTGCCGCGCAGCGAGGCCGGGTCGATGCCGGCGTCCTCGCATGCCTCCCAGACGGTTTCCAGCAGGATCCGCTGCTGCGGGTCCATCGCGACGGCCTCGCGGGGCGCCACCCCGAAGAAGGCGGCGTCGAAGGCGGTCGCGTCGGCCATGAAGCCGCCGTGCCGGGTGTAGGTGGTGCCGGGGACGGCCGGGTCGGAGTCGTGGAGGCGTTCCAGGGGCCAGCCCCGGTCGTCGGGGAACGGGCCGATGCCGTCGCGTTCGGAGACCAGCATCTCCCAGAGGTCGTCGCGCGTGCGGACGCCGCCGGGGAGCCGGCATCCGATGCCGACGAGGACGACGGGGTCGTCCGCGTCGGTGGCCGGGGCGTGGACCGCGGGAGCGGCCGCCGGGGCCCCCGCGAGGAGTTCGTCCAGGTGGCGGGCGAGGGCCGCGGGGTTGGGGTGGCTGAACACCAGGGTGGCCGGCAGGCGCAGGCCGGTGGCTCCGGTGAGCCGGTTGCGCAGTTCGACGGCGGCGAGCGAGCCGAAGCCGGCGTCCTTGAAGGCCCGGCCGGGGTCGACCGCCTCCGGCGAGGCGTGTCCGAGGACGGTGGCGGTGTGCCCGACGACCAGGTCGAGCAGGGTGCGCAGGCGCTCGGGGCCGGTCTTCCCGGCGAGGCGGGCGGCCAGTTCGGAGACGGCGGCGGCGCCCCCGGGGGCGGCGCTGCGGCGCGCCGGCTTCCCGGACAGGTCGCGCAGCGGCGCGGGGACGCCCTCTCCCTGTGCCCGCAGGGCGCCGGGGTCCAGCCGGATCGGGGCGAGCACCGGCTCCTTTGAGGCCAGGGCGGCGTCGAGGGCGGCGAGGGCGTCCGCGGTCGGGAGCGGGGGGAAGCCGGAACGGCCCAGGCGGGCCCGGTCGACGCCGTCCGTCATGCCGCTGGTGGCGTCCCACAGGCCCCAGGCCAGGGAGATCCCGGGCAGGCCCTCGGCGTGGCGGTGGCGGGCCAGGGCGTCGAGGCCGGCGTTGGCGGCGGCGTAGTTGGCCTGGCCGAGGCCGCCGAGGATGCCGACGGCCGAGGAGAACAGCACCAGGCGTGCCTGGGGCAGCAGTTCGTGGAGGTGGAGCGCGGAGTCGAGCTTCGCCCCGAGCACGCGGTCGAGGCGTTCGGGTGTCAGTCCGGTCACCAGGCCGTCGTCGAGGACGCCGGCGGCGTGGACGACGGTCGTGAAGGAGGCTCCGCCGGCCAGTGCGGCGAGAGCGGCGCGGTCGGTGACGTCGCAGGCGACGGCCCGGACCTGTGCTCCGGCCCCGGTCAGTTCCTCGATGAGGGCGGCCATGCCGGGTGCCCGGGAGCCGCGTCGACCGGCCAGCACCAGGTCGCGTACGCCGTGTGCGTGGACGAGGTGCCGGGCGACGAGCTGCCCCAGGGTGCCGGAGGCACCGGTCACCAGGGTGCTGCCGAGCTCGCCGGTCTCGGCCGGTGCGGGGAGGGCGCGGACCAGCCGGGGCGCGGTCGCGGTCCCGGACGTCAGGGTGAGCTGGGGCTCGTCCGTGGCGAGGGCGGCGGGGATCGCGGCGAGGGTGGTCTCGTCGAGGTCGGCCAGGTCCAGCAGCCGGAAGCTGCCGGGGTGTTCGAGCTGGGCAGACCGGACGAGACCCGCGACGGCGGCTTCCGCCACGTCGTCGTGGACCCGGCGGGTGACGAGGACGAGCGTGGAGCCCGGGTGGCCCTCGTCCGCCAGCCAGTCGTGGACGAGGGCGAGCGCGGCGCGCACGGCCTCTGCGGGCTCGCCGGGCGGAGCGGGCACCAGGACGTGGCGCGCGGGGTCCTGGGTGGGCTGCTTCCCCAACTGGCGGGAGAGTTCCGGGTCGCGTACGGCGTAGTCCTCGTGCCCGCCGCCGGGCAGGGCCCGGGCCACCGGTTCGGGGCGCAGCAGGTCGCCCCGGTCCGGGCGGCCGAGGGCGCCCGCCGGAAGCTCGCGGAGCACGAGGGTGTCGACCGAGGCGACGGGTGCCCCGGTGGTGTCGGTGAGGGTGAGGCGGACGGCGTCGGGGCCTGCGGCGGACAGGGTCACGCGCACGGTGTCGGCACCCGCGGCGTGGAAGCGCAGGCCCTGCCATTCGAAGGGCAGCGCGGGGCGGCGGCCGTCTCCCGCGGTGAGGAACCCGCCGAGGGCGACGGGGTGCAGGCACGCGTCGAGCAGGGCCGGGTGGAGGGTGAACGCACCGGCTTGGTCGGCGTCGGGCAGTACGACCTCGGCGTGGAGGTCCCCGTCGCGTCCCCGCCACAGCGCCCGCAGGCCGCGGAAGGCCGGGCCGTAGCTCAGCCCCGCGTCCTCCAGGGTCGCGTAGAGGGCTGCGACGTCCTGGGGTTCGGCGCCGGGCGGCGGCCACGCGGTGGTGGCGGGGACCGGTTCGGTCGCGTCGGGCCGGAGCACGCCGGTGGCGTGCGTGGTCCAGTGGCCCGCCCCGGTGAGGGTGTGCAGGGTCAGTCCGCGCGAGCCGTCCTCGGCCGGGGCCGTGACGTCCACGCGCAGCCGGATGTCGCCCTCGTCGGGGAGGAGGACGGGGGTGAGCAGGGTGAGTTGGTCGACGGCGGCACTGCCGGCCTCGTCCGCCGCCCGGGAGGCGAGCTCCGCGAGGGCCGCCCCCGGCAGGACCACCCGCCCTTCGACCGTGTGGTCGGCGAGCCAGGGCTGGGCGGCCAGGCCGAGCCGGCCGGTGAGCACCAGGCCCTCGGCGGCGGGCAGGGCGGCGCGCAGGACCGGGTGGTCGACCTCGTCGAGGCCCAGGGCGCCCGCGCCGCCGGCACCGGGTCCGGGGCGCAGCCAGTACGGCTCGGTGAGGAAGGTGGTGGTGGGCAGGTCGATCCGGCGGGCTTCGGGCCAGAGCACGGACCAGTCGGGGCGCACGCCCTTCACGTACAGCTGGGCGAGGGCGTGCAGCAGCTGCTCGGGGCCGCCTTCGTCACGGCGCAGGGTGTGGGCGAGGGCGGTGTCGGTGCCGAGCGCGTCGACGGTCTCCTGTGCGCCGGTCGTGACCACCGGGTGGGGGCTGACCTCCAGCAGGACGGTGCAGTCGCGCCGGACGAGGGCGGTGACGGCCTCGTCGAAGCGGACGGTCTCGCGCAGGTTCCGGTACCAGTAGTCGGCGTCGAAGGCGTCGGCGGCCTCGATCCAGCGGCCTTCCACCGAGGAGAAGAAGGGGATTTCGGGGGCGAGCGGCCTGACCGGGGCGAGGGCCTCCAGGACCTGTGCGCGGACGCCTTCCACGTGCGCGCTGTGCGAGGCGTAGTCCACGTCGACGCGCCGGGCCCGTACGCCGTCCTCCTCGCAGGCGGCGAGGAGTTCGTCGAGGGCGTCGGTGTCGCCGGAGACGACCACGGAGGCCGCGCCGTTGACGGCGGCCAGCGACAGCCTGCCGTCCCAGCGGCGGAGCCGGTCGCGTGCCTCGTCGACGGGCAGCGCGAGGGACACCATGCCGCCGCGGCCCGAAAGGGTGGTCAGGGCCCGGCTGCGCAGGGCGACGACGCGGGCGGCGTCCTGGAGGGTGAGGGCGCCGGCCACGCAGGCGGCGGCGATCTCGCCCTGGCTGTGTCCGGCGACGGCGGCCGGGCGGACGCCGAGGGAGCGCCACACCTCGGCGAGGGCGACCATGACGGCGAACAGGGCGGGTTGGACGACGTCGACCCGGTCCAGGTCCTGCTCCCCGCGCAGGACGGCGGTCAGCTCGAAGTCCACGTGGGGGGCCAGGGCGGTCTCGCACTGGGCTATCCGTTCCCGGAACACCGCGTTGGTGTCCAGCAGGCGCACGGCCATGTCCCGCCACTGCGAACCCTGGCCGGGGAAGAGGAAGGCCACGCCGCCGCCCTGCCCGGTCGTCCCTTCGACGACGGTGGGCGAGGGCCGGCCGGCGGCCAGGGCGTCCAGTGCGGCGAGGAGTTCGGCCCGGTCGCCGCCGAGGGCGACCGCGCGGTGCTCGTGGGAGGCACGGGTGGTGGCCAGGGAGAGGGCCACGTCCTCGGGGCGCGGTTCCTGCGGGTGCCCGGTCAGGAAGGCGGTGAGGGTGGCGGCCTGGGCGCGCAGGGCGGCGTCGGAGCGGGCGGACAGGGGCCAGGCCAGGGGGCCGGGCCCGGCGGGCGGCGTCGCGGGGCTCTCGGCGTTCGCCGCGTCCGCCGTCCGGTCGTCGTGCCGTTCGGCGGCCCGGTCATCCACCGGTACGGGAGGTTCCTCAAGGATCACGTGGGCGTTGGTGCCGCTGACCCCGAAGGAGGACACGGCCGCCCGGCGGGGTTCCGTCCCGGCGGGCCAGGGCACGTCCTCGGTGAGGAGTTCCACGCCGCCCGCCGACCAGTCCACGTACGGGGTCGGGGCGTCGAGGTGCAGGGTCCGGGGCAGGACCCCGTGCCGCATCGCCATGACCATCTTGACGATCCCGGCGACGCCGGCGGCAGCCTGGGTGTGCCCCAGGTTGGACTTGACCGATCCCAGGCGCAGCGCCCGGGTGCGCTGCTTGCCGTAGGCGGCGAGCACGGCCTGGGCCTCCACCGGGTCCCCGAGGGGGGTGCCGGTGCCGTGTGCCTCCACCGCGTCGACCTGCTGGGGGGTCAGGCCGGCGTCGACGAGGGCCTCGCGGATGACGCGCTGCTGGGCGGGGCCGTTGGGCGCGGTGAGGCCGTTGCTCGCGCCGTCGGAGTTGACGGCGGTGCCGCGGACCACGGCGAGTACGCGGCGGCCGGCGGCCAGGGCGGTGTCGAGGCGTTCCACGACGATGACGCCGGCGCCCTCGGACCAGGCGGTGCCGTCCGCCCCGGCGGCGAAGGGCTTGCAGCGGCCGTCGGGGGCCAGGCCGCGCTGGCGGCTGAACTCCACGAAGGCGGCGGGGGTGGCCATCACCGTGGCCCCTCCGACGAGGGCCGTGTCGCACTCGCCGCGGCGCAGGGACCGGACGGCCAGGTGGAGGGCGACGAGCGACGAGGAGCAGGCGGTGTCCACCGTGATGGCGGGGCCGCGCAGGCCCAGTTGATAGGCGACGCGGCCGGAGACGACGCTGCCGGCGCCCTGGGCGCCCGGGTAGTCGTGGTGCATGACGCCGGTGAACACGCCGGTGCGGCTGTCGCGCAGCGAGCTCGGGTCCAGACCGGCGCGCTCGACGGCCTCCCAGGACGTCTGGAGGATCAGCCGCTGCTGGGGGTCGGTGTGGAGCGCCTCCTTGGGCGAGATCCCGAAGAACCCCGCGTCGAACCGGGCGGCGCCGTGCAGGAATCCGCCCTCGCGGACGGTGGTCGTGCCCGGGTGGTCGGGGTCGGGGTGGTGGAGCGCGTCCAGGTCCCAGCCCCGGTCGCCGGGGAAGGGGGTGATCCCGTCGCGGCCCTCGGCGACGAGCGACCACAGGTCGTCCGGGGACTCGACGCCGCCCGGGTAGTGGCAGGCCATGCCGACGATGGCGATCGGCACGGCGGACCGCTCCTCCACGTCGCGCAACCGCTGGCGCGTCGACTGCAGTTCCGCGGTCACCCGGCGCAGGTAGTCGCGGAGCTTGTCCTCGTTGGTCATCGGGAGCGTTCCTCCAGTCCCGGCAGCGGGTTGCCGAGCTCGGCGTCGATCAGGGCGAAGACCTCGTCGTCGGTCGCCGAGGCGAACGCGGTGACGGGTTCCGTCGTGGTACGGGGTGTCAGTTGGTGGAGCAGGCCGCGGACGCGTTCCGAGGTGCGGTCGCGGGACACGTCGTCCGTGGCCGCCGCCGTGAGGGCGGCGGCCAGGCGGTCGAAGGCCGCGAACAGGGTCGGGAGGTCGGTCGCCTCGGACTCGCCGGCGAACCGCTCGTCGAGGTGGGTGACCAGATCGGCCGGGGTGGGGTGGTCGAAGACGAGCGTGGCCTCCAGCGACAGGCCGACGGCCGTGCCCAGCCGGTTGCGGAACTCGATGGAGCTCAGCGAGTCGAAGCCGAGTTCCTGGAAGGACCGGTCGGATTCGATCGCGGTGGGGTCCGCGTAGCCGAGGACGGCCGCGGCCTGTCCCCGGACCAGCGCCGACAGCCTGGCGCGCCGCTCGTCGGGACCGAGGCGGGCCAGGCCCGGGTCGGCGGCGGGTGCTGCCGCCGGGGTCGGCGCCAGGCTGCGCAGCACGTGCGGGACGACGGCGGCCGGGCCGCGCCCGAGCCGCAGGGCGGTGACCGCCGGGTGCGGTCCGGCGAGGGCCGCGTCGAGCAGGCCGAGGGCCGTCTCGGTGGGGAGCGGCTCGATGCCGCCGCGGGCCAGGCGGTCCCGGTCGGCGGCCATGCCCTCGTCGAGCACCCACGGCCCCCAGGCCACGGACACGGCCCGGCGGCCGGAGGCGGTGCGCTGCCGGGCGAGGGCGTCCAGGAAGGCGTTGGCGGCGGCGTAGTTGCCCTGGCCCGGGCCGCCCAGTACGCCCGCCACGGAGGAGAACAGCACCAGTTCGGCTTCGGGCAGCAGTTCGTCGAGGTGGGTCGCGCCTTCGGTCTTGGGCCGCAGCACCCGCTCCAGGCGCTCCGCGTCGAGGGCGGTGACCACCCCGTCGTCGAGTACGCCTGCGGCGTGCACGGCCATGGTCACCCGGCGGCCGGCCAGCAGGGTCTCCAGGGCGGCGCGATCGGCCACGTCACAGGCGGCGGCCTCGACCCGGGCGTCCAGCCCGGCCAGCCCTGCCGGGACCCGGCCGCTCCGGCTGACCAGCAGCAGGTCGCGTGCGCCGTGCCGCTCCACGAGGTGGCGGACCACCGGTCCGGCGAGGGCACCGCTCGCACCGGTCACGAGGACGGTACCGACCGGGCGCGGTTCGGGTGCCGGCGCCGCGGCCGGCACGCGGACCAGCCGGGCCCCCAGCACCTGGCCGTCGAGCAGGCGCAGGTGCGGCTCGTCGGAACCGAGCGCGCGGTGCAGCGGCGCGAGGTCCTCGGCGTCCACGAGGCCGAAGCGGCCGGGGTGTTCGGACTGGGCGGAGCGCACCAGTCCCCAGGCCGCGGCCGAGGCCGGGCCGGGGGCGGTGGTGACGAGGACCAGCCGTGCGGACGCGAACCGCCGGTCGGCGAGCCACTGCTGGAGCAGGCCGAGCACCTCGGTGGTGAGGGCGCGGGCGGCCGAGGCCGCTCCGGCGGCAGCGGACGGGGTGGCCGGGACGGGCAGGACCACCACCGGCGGCACGTCCGTCAGGGCGTCCAGGTCCTCGGCCCGCAGCAGCTGTGCCCCGGAAGCCTCCAGGGCGGCGCCGATCCCCTCCGGGTCCGGGCCGACGACCGCGTGGCGGGCCCCCGGTGACGGCTCGGGGGTCTCGACGGGCAGCCACTCCACGTGGTGGAGCGGCTCGGCCGGAGCGTCTGCCCGGCGCAGCACCACCGAGTCGACGGAGGCCACGGGCGCGCCCGCGTGGTCCGTGAGGTGGAGCTCGACCGCGTCGGCCCGGTGGTGGACCACCCGTACCCGGGCGGTGGTCGCACCGGGGGCGTGCACGCGTACGCCGGACCAGGCGAACGGCAGGTAGGGGCTGTCCCCGTCGAGGGCCGAGGTGAGGGCCACCGTGTGCAGGGCGGCGTCGAGGAGCACCGGGTGCAGCGCGTGCGCCCCGGGACCGCCGTCGGGACCGCCGTCGGGTACGGCGTCGGGTACGGCGACCTCGGCGAAGACGGCGTCGGCGGTGCGCCAGGCGCGGCGCAGGCCCCGGAAGGCGGGCCCGTACCCCGTGAGCGTCTCGTAGAGGCGGGTGACGTCGAGCTCCTCGGCGTCACCGGGCGGGGCCGGGGTGGCCGGGGGCTCCTCGGGCGCGGGGGCGAGGACGCCGGTGACGTGGCTCGTCCAGCCACCGTCCCCGGTGCGGGCGTGGATCCGGAAGGCGCGCGTCCCGTCGGGCTCGGCGAGGTCCACGACGAGGCGCAGGTCGGCCTCGCCCGAGGCCAGCGGTGTGTGGGTGACGAGTTCGGCGATCCGGGGGCAGTGCAACCGGGCCCCGGCCTGGAGGGCCAGGTCGACGAAGTACGTCCCGGGGACCAACACGGTGCCGTCCACGGTGTGATCGGCCAGCCAGGGCCGCTCCGCCGTGGAGATCCGCGTGCTGAACACGTGTCCGTCCGGCAGTTCGACCTCCTCGGGCGCGCCCGGCGAATTCCCGGACGGGGTGCGGGTGGTGTCGACCCAGTGGCGCTCGCGGGCGAACGGGTAGCCGGGCAGCGAGAGCCGCCGCGGCCGGTCGGGCACGGGCAGGCTGATCGCGGCGCCCTCGACCCAGGCCGGGGCCAGCTCGCGCAGGTCGTCGCCGTGGACCGGTGCGGCGGAGCGGCGCCTGCGTCCGCGGTGGCAGCCCGTACCGGTGCGGAGCGCGTCGACGAACTCGGCCGTCGTCGTGGCGACGACGGCGAGCCGCTCGTCGAGGTGGTCGCGGCCGGACCAGAGGGTGAAGGCGAGCGCCGCCGGGTCCACGGCACCGCCGGTACCGGTGAGGCGGCGCGTCAACTCGGCCGGGGTCGTCCCCCCGTCGACGTGGAGCCGGACGCCGAACTCCTCCTCGACGCGCCGGGCGAGGCGGGACAGGCGCGGGTAGTCGAGGCCGAGTTCCGCGAAGGGTTCACCGGGATCGACGGGGAAGCCCACGACCTCGGTCAGGATGCGTTCCAGGGCGTCGGGGTCCGCGCCCCGGCCGGCCCGATCGAGGTGCGCGAGCAGCTGCGCCACGGTCTCGTCGAGCCGGGTGGTGTCCTTCGCGGAGAGCACGAAGAGCCGGGGGCGGTCCGCCTCCGGGGCCTGCGGGCCCCGCGCGACCGGGTGTTCGGCCAGCACCACGTGGGCGTTGGCGCCGCCCGCGCCGAAGGAGCTGATCGCCGCGGTGAGCAGAGCGCCCGCGGGCGGGTTCCAGGGTTCCAGGGTCCGTTGCACGCGGAACCGCGAACCGGCCCAGTCCACCGCCGGGTTGAGCGGCTCGGCATGCAGGGAGGGCACCCGTTCGCGGTGGCGCATCTGGAGGACGACCTTGGTGAGCGCGGCGATGCCCGCCGCCGACTCCAGGTGGCCGATGTTCGACTTGACGGAGCCGATGGGCCAGGGCCCCCGGCCCGCGCCGACGGCGTCGAAGGCCCGCTCCAGGGCCGTGACCTCGATCGGGTCGCCCAGGCCGGTGCCGGTGCCGTGGGCCTCCAGGTAGCCGAGGTCGGCCGGATCCACTCCCGCCCCGGTGAGCGAGTCGCGGACCAGGGCGGCCTGCGAGGCCGGGTCGGGCACGGAGAACCCACCGGTGTGGCCACCGTGGTTGAGGGCCGTGCCGCGGATGACGGCGTGGACGTGGTCTCCGTCGCGCAGCGCGTCGCGCAGCGGCCTCAGCAGCACCACGCCGACGCCCTCGCCGGGCACGTAGCCGTCGCCGCCCTCGCCGAAGGCCCGGCAGCGGCCGTCGGTGGAGAGGAAGGACGACTGGCTCAGCAGGAGGTACTTGTTGGGGTGGACGTGCAGGTTGACGCCTCCCGCGAGCGCGGCCTCGCACTCGCCCCGCCGGATCGCCTCGACGGCCAGGTGCAGCGCCGTCAGCGAGGAGGAGCACATGGTGTCGAGCGCGATGCTCGGCCCCTTGAGGTCGAGGAAGTAGGAGACGCGGTTGGCGATCGACGCGCTGAACGACGAGGGCACGAGGCCCGGTTCCCGGCGGACGCCGTGCAGTTGGTACTGGTTGTACATCACGCCGGCGAACACGCCGACGGAACGGCCCCGCCAGGCGGAAGGGGCGTGTCCCGCCTCCTCGAAGGCGTGCCAGGCCTCCTGGAGGAACAGCCGCTCCTGCGGGTCGAGGACGGCGGCCTCATGGGGCGAGACGTGGAAGAAGGCGGCGTCGAACTCGTCGATGCCGTCGACGAATCCGCCCCAGCGGCCGTACGAGCGTCCGGGCACTCCCTTGGAGTCGCTGTGGATCGCACGGTGGTCCCAGCGGTCCGCGGGCACCTCGGTGATGCCGTCGCGGCCGGCCCTGAGGTTCTCCCAGAACTCGTCGAGCGTACGGGCGCCCGGGTAGCGGCCGCTGATCCCCACGACGGCGATCGCGTCGTCCTCGTCACCGGTGCCGTCCTCCTCACCGGTGACGTCCTCCTCACCGGTGACGTCGGAGGCCTCCGGCAGGGGGGTCGCGGGGGCGGTGCCGGCGGTGACCGCCCCGGCCGGAACGGCGGGGGCGAACCGTTCGCCGATCTCGGCCGCCGAGCCCACGAGGGCCACCAGGTGGGGCCGGCCGCTGCCGACGGCCCGCAGCATGATGTCCACCGCGGTCGGGGTGTCCATGGCCTCCAGGCCCATCCGGCGCAGTGCGCGCTCGTCGAGCCGCATGCCTCCGTCCGACCAGCCGGGCCACCCGATCGACACGACCCCCGGCTTGCCCTCGGCGAAACCGTCGAGGAAGGCGTTGGCGCAGGCGTAGTCGGCCTGGCCCCGGTTCCCCCAGGCGGCGGCCGTGGACGAGCAGAGCACGAGGAAGTCCAGCCCCAGGCCCCGGGTGGCCTCGTACAGCAGGCGGGTGCCGGTGACCTTGGGGGCCAGTACGGTGCGGACGTCCGCGGCGCTCTTGCCCGCGATCAGCCCGTCGCGCAGCACACCGGCGGCGTGCACCACCCCGTCCAGCGCGCCGAACCGGGAGAGCGTGCGGTCGACCACGCGGCGCACGTCCCCGGCGCGGGAGACGTCCGCGCCGACGATCTCCACCTCGGCCCCGAGGGCGGTCAGTTCGGCGCTCAGCCCGGCCGTCGCCGCGGAGTCGGCGGCCGTCCGTCCGCAGAGCACGAGCCGGGCCCGTACGGTCCGCGCCAGGTACCGGGCCAGGGACAGGCCCACGCCGCCGAGCCCGCCCGTGATCAGGTACACGCCCCGTTCGCGCAGCCGGGCCGGGTGGTCCGGGGCCGGGGTGGGCAGGATCTCGCGCACCAGACGCCGGCCCGCTTCGTAGCGCACCTCCACGTCGGGCACGCCCGCGGCGAGCTCGGCCAGGGCGTCGGCGCGCTCCGGGGAGCACACCACCGCGGCGCGCACGCCGGGCTGCTCCTGGTGGAGCGTGCGCAGCAGACCCGCGACCGCCGAGGCCGCCGCGCCCAGGGGCAGGTGGCAGACGATCCGCACGGGGCTGCGCCGGTTGCGCAGCAGGGCCGCCGCGAAGCCGGTCAGGGCAACGGCCTCGCCCTCGACGTCCTGCGGATCGGCGGGGGTCCAGAGCACGTCGCCGGCGTCGTGCTCGGTGAGCAGGTCCGCCCGGTCGCGCGCGGTCCCCGCGTCGACGGTCAGCACGGAGGTCGGTGCCGGTGCCGCTGCCGGTGGCAGCGGTGCGTCACGCCAGCGGGGCTCGAACCAGACCACCTCGGCGGGCACGCCCTCGTGCACGTCCTCCTGCACGCCCTGTTCCTGCGGTGCCCCGACCGCCCGGCGGGCCCCGCCCTCGGGCAGTTCGTACGCGCCCAGGTACTCGACGAGGGCCGCGGAGGAGCTGTGCTCGAACAGCAGGGTCGGCGAGAAGTCGGTGCCGTACGCGCGCTCCAGGTCGGCGGCCATGCCCAGCAGCGCCGTCGAGTCCAGCCCCAGCTCGTAGAAGCCCGCCTCCTCGTCGAACTCGGCCCGCCCGAGCCGTTCGGCGAGCAGGTCGTGCACCAGGCTCGCGGCGGTCTCCCCGACGGGCGCGGCCCCGGACGGCGCGGCCCCGGAGGGCGCCGCCGGACGCGGGGAGCCGTCCAGCCGGGTGATGGCGTCCTCCTCCCGGACGCGCTTCGAGGTGAGGCCCCGCAGCCACAGCAGGACGCTGCCGTCGGTGTCGAGGAAGCGCAGGTCGCAGGTGGTCAGGTCGCCGGCCGGACCGGTGGCGCGGGGCGGGGTGGCGTGCACCAGGGTGCGGGCCCCGACCGGCCCCCGGGCCCGGAAGGAGTCGATGAGCATCGGGATGTACGGCCGGCCCGCCGCGCCGGCCCCGGCCGTGGCGAACTGCGTCGGCAGCAGCGTCGACGAGTCCAGTGCGGCCGGGTGCAGGTGGAAGTAGTCCGCGTACACGGCGGCCTCCGGGCCCAGCGAGAGGTCCGCGAGCAGCTCGCGGTCGCCGACGTGCAGGGTGCCCCGGGCGCGCATGAACTCCCCGTGCTCGATGCCGGTCCGGCGGACGAGCGCGTACAGGTCGGCCATGTCGGCCGTACGGGGCGTGCCCGCGCGCAGGGCGGACAGGTCGACGGCCTCGGCCGGGAAGGGCACGTCCAGATGGAGCCGGCAGTCGAGGACCGGCTCGGTCTCGCCCGTGGGACGGCGGGTTCCGGTGACGGAAACCCGGTGGCCGTCCGCGTCCGCCGTGAACTCCACCCGCAGCTCGGTGTCGAAGTCCGGGCCGGCGGCCACGGGGTTGCGGAACAGCACGCGGCGCAGCTCCACGCGGGAGGTGTCGACACCACGGGCCCGCAGGATCCGGTAGATCATGTCGAGGAACGACACTCCGGGCAGGATGCGCGTGCCGTGGACGCGGTGGTCACGCAGCACCGGGTCGGTGCCGCGTACCACCACGGAGCAGGTCAGGCCGTCCAACGGGTTCATTTCTTTCCTTCCGGCACGGCGGAGAACTCAAGCTCGAAGAACGGCACGGGGGCCGGTGCGGGCGTTCGCGCGGGCGGTTGTGCGGGGGTGTGCGCGGGCGGATCGAACCAGAAGCGCCGCCGCCGGTAGCGGGGCGGATCCAGCGGTCCGCGCGCGGGGACGTGGGCTTCGGGTGCCTGGCGCACCACCATGTGGGCGTTGGTGCCGCCGAACCCGAAGGAGCTGACGGCGGCCCGGCGCGTACCGTCGCGGCCCGTGAATCCGCGCGGTTCCCGTACGGGGAACAGCGGGGAGTCCTCGAAGCGGAAACGGCGGTTGAGGGTCGCGCAGTGCAGCGTCGGCGGGAGCTGCGCGTGGTGGACCGACAGCACGACCTTGATCAGTCCGGCCATGCCGGCCGCGCTGAGGGTGTGTCCGATGTTGGTCTTCACGCTGCCGACGCCGCAGAAGCCGACCCCGTCGGTGCGGGCGCGGAAGGCCTCGGTGAGCGCCTTCAGTTCCATCGGGTCACCGATCATGGTGCCGGTGCCGTGGGCCTCCACGTAGCCCAGCTGGGCGGGGGAGACACCGGCGTCGGTCAGAGCCGCCTCGATCACCGCCCGCTGTGCGCTCGGGTTCGGTGTCGTGATGCCCATGGTGCGGCCGTCGTTGTTGACCGCGCTGCCCTCGATCACCGCGTAGATCCGGTCGCCGTCGTGGACGGCGTCGGACAGCCTCTTGAGCAGCAGCGTGCCGGCGCCCTCGCCGAGGACGATGCCGTCGGCCCGCTCGTCGAACGTGTGGCAGCGCCCGGTCGGCGACAGGGCGCCCGCCCCGCTCATCCCGACGAAGGGCACCTCGTCGAGGAGGATGTCGACCCCGGTCGCGAAGGCCAGGTCGCACTCCCCGGTCCGCAGGCCGGCGGCGGCCATGTGCACGGCGACGAGCGCGCTGGAGCAGGCCGTGTCGACGACGACGGACGGTCCTCGCAGGTCGAGGTGGTGGGACAGCTGTGCGGCGATGAAGTTCTGCGCCATTCCGCTGATCGAGTGCGGACCGGCGGCGGCGACGTGCGCGCCGAAGTTCGCCGCACGGGCGCCCGCGAAGACGCCCACGCGGCGGCCCGCGACCTCCTCGGGGGTGAGCCCGGCGTCGGCCAGGCACTCCACGCCGGTCTCCAGGACCTGCCGGACCAGGGGGTCGAGGTGTGCGGCTCCGGCCGGGTCGATCCGGAAGTACTCCGGGTCGAAGTCCTCGATGGCGTCGAGGAATCCGCCCCACTTGCTGACGGTGGTGCCGGGCTGGGGATCGGGCCGCCAGAAGCGGTCCTTGTCCCAGCGGGAGGGCGGCACCTCCGTGACGGAGTCCGTCGCGGACATCAGGTTCCGCCAGAACGTCCCGTGGTCGGGGGCGCCGGGGAAGTGCGCGGCGATGCCGATGACGGCGATGTCCTCGCGCCGCGCGGGCGTTCCGGCGACGGGAGCGACGGGAGCGACGGGAGCGCCGGACGCGACGGCCTCGACAGGGGCCGGGGCCGGAGCCGGGGCCGGGGCCGGAGCGGTGGCCTCGGTCGAAGCGGTGACCTCGGCCGGGGTCGGCGGGACGGCGGGCGCGATGGCCGGGGCGACGTCCTCCGAAGGGGTCGCGAGGTCCGGCACCCGGTCCCGCAGGGCCTCGGCGAGGAGGGCGACGGTCGGGTTCTCCAGGACGGTCGAGGGCTCCGCGACGACGCCGAGCTCCCGCTCCAGCGCGGCGAGGATCTGGGCGATCATGATCGAGTCCACGCCCAGGTCGGCGAAGTCCTCGTCCCCGCCGATCGCATCGGGGTCCAGCCGGAGCGTCGAGGCGATGACCCCGGTCACGCGGCGGACGAGTCCCTGCGCGGCCGGTACCCCGCGCGGGGCCGCCGTCCGGGCCGGCGCGGGCGCCGTCCGGGCCGGCCGGGCCGGCGCGGGCACGGCCAGCAGCCGGGCGGCGTCGAAGCGTCCGGCGTCCACGACGCAGGGCAGCACGACCGGGTCGGAGCCGCTCATGGCGCGGTCCAGCAGGTCCAGCCCCGCCTCGGGGGCCAGGGTGCGCAGGCCGAGGTCCCGGTAGGCCGGGGTGTCGACCTCGGGCATGCCGGCCGCACGCCAGCTCGGCCACTGCAGCGACCGGATGACGGGGGCGGGGGCGCCGCCGGTGGCGGTGCGGTACTCGGCGACGCGGTCCATCACGGAGTTGGCCAGCGCGTAGTCACTGAGGCCCACGGCCAGTGCGGGCACGCCGCCCGCGACGGACGAGTACAGCACGACGAAGCGCAGCGGGTCGTCGGTGCAGCGGTCCAGGACGGCCTGGAGCCCCGTGGTCTTGGGTTCCAGGACCCGCTGCACGTCCTCGGTCCGCTTGCCGATGAAGGCCGGGTCGCGCATGACGCCGAGTCCGGCGCAGTGCACGATGCCGACGATCGGGCCCATCTCGCGCCGGGCGCGGTCGAGCACCTCGGCGATCCCGTCCAGCGGGCCGGTCTCGACCACCACCCGGACCCCGGGGCGTTCCAGGGCCACGAGGTCGCGCAGCCTGGCCGCGAGGGCCGGGTCGGTGCCGGGGTCCGCGAGGAGCGCGGGCCACCCGGTCCGGGCGGGCAGCGGGGTGCGGCCGAGGAGCACGAGCCGGTCGGCGCCCCGCTCGACGAGCCGGGCCGCGAGCAGCCGGCCCAGCGCGCCGGTCCCTCCGGTGATCACGACGGTCCGGCCGGCCAGGTCCGCGGACCAGTCGGCGGAGGCGGGCGCTCCGTCGGCGGGGCGCAGCACCGGACGGTGCCGTACGCCCTCCCGTACGCAGGCCTCGGTGACCGGGTCGGTCGCCGCGAGTTCGGCGGCGACCGCCTCGCGCAGCGCGGCCGGGTCCAGGGTGTCGAGGTCGAGGGTGCGGGCGGACAGGCCGGGGTACTCGGCCGTGAGCATCCGGACGAGGCCCGCGTGGGCCGCGCCGCGCAGCGTGGGGCGCTCGGTCCGGAAGGTGGTGAGCCCCCGGGTCAGGTGGAGGTAGGTGAAGCCGCGGGTGCGGTTCTCGGTGACCAGCTCGCGCAGGAGCGCGATCCGCGACCAGTCGGGGTCCGGCGTGGTGAGCGGTGCGTCCGACACGTCGACCAGGTCGATCACGGCCGTCGCGAGGCGGGCCGCTTCCGCGATCCGCCCGACGGTGTCCGCGTCGCCGTCGTCCGCGCGGACCACCGTGGCGACGGCGCCGAACGCCCTCGCGGCGAGGGGTTCGTTCTCGGCTCGGGCCAGCACCAGGATCCCGGCGGGCAGTTCGGCGGGGGGCAGCGGAGCGGCCTCCCAGCGTTTGACCAGGAGCAGTGAGGAGTCCTGCGGCGCGGGCGCGCCCCCGGTGGCGGTGGGCGGCGCGAGCCAGTGCCGCTCGCGGGCGAACGGGTAGGTCGGCATGGATGCCGGCTGCGGCCGGTCGGTGCGCAGGGCGGCCCAGTCGATGTCGGCGCCGTCCTGCCACAGCTGCGCGAGCCGGTCGAGCCGTCCCTCCCGGACCAGCCGGGCGAGGTACTCGGCGCCCTCCGGCTCGGACAGCCAGGCGTGGTCGCCACCGTTACCGCCGTGGGCGCGCTCGGCCGCGAGGTGACCGGCCAGC
>NZ_JBHYMK010000039.1:0-73705 GCF_042743065.1 Streptomyces sp. NPDC058872 | reverse complement strand
GGGCGGCCTCCGCACCCGAGCCCCCTCCCCTTTTCCGCCCTCCGCTCTTGCTCCGCCCCCTGCGGGGCGGTTGTTCGGACGGGGGCGGGGCGAACGTGATCGGGCCCGGCTCCCCCGTGGGGGGAGCCGGGCCCTTCGTCGTGCGGTGGCACCGCCATGCAGCACCGCAGGACGGTCTTTATCCGAAGCGGCCGGAGATGTAGTCCTCGGTCGCCTGGACGCTCGGGTTGGAGAAGATGCGCTCGGTGTCGTCCAGCTCGATCAGCTTGCCGGGCTGGCCGACGGCCGCCAGGTTGAAGAAGGCCGTGCGGTCCGAGACGCGGGCGGCCTGCTGCATGTTGTGCGTCACGATGACGATCGTGAAGCGCTCCTTCAGCTCGCCGATGAGGTCCTCGATGGCCAGGGTGGAGATCGGGTCGAGGGCGGAGCAGGGCTCGTCCATCAGCAGGACGTCCGGCTCGACGGCGATGGCCCGCGCGATGCACAGGCGCTGCTGCTGACCGCCGGAGAGGCCGGAGCCCGGCTTGTTGAGGCGGTCCTTGACCTCGTTCCAGAGGTTGGCGCCCTTGAGGGACCGCTCGACGATGTCGTTCAGCTGGGACTTCTTGTAGCTGCCGTTGAGGCGCAGGCCCGCCGCCACGTTGTCGAAGATCGACATGGTGGGGAAGGGGTTCGGACGCTGGAAGACCATGCCCACGGTGCGGCGCACGGCGACCGGGTCGACGTTCGTTCCGTACAGGTTCTCGTCGTCCAGCATCACCTTGCCCTCGACGCGGCCACCGGGGGTGACCTCGTGCATTCGGTTCAGGGTGCGCAGGAAGGTGGACTTGCCGCAGCCGGAGGGGCCGATGAAGGCGGTCACCGAGCGCGGCTCGACGGTCATCGAGATGTCGTCGATCGCCTTGTGGGCGCCGTAGTAGGCGGAGAGGCCGCTGACGTCGATTCGCTTGGCCATGTGAATCACTTCCAATTTACCGCGGTCAGCGGCCGGTCTTCGGGGCCTTCCAGCGGGCGATGCCGCGGGCCACCAGGTTGAGGATCATGACGAAGGCGATCAGGACGAGCGCGGCGGCCCAGGCGCGGGCCACGGCGGCGTCGGTGCCGACCGCGTACTGCTCGTACACGTAGAGCGGCAGGGAGGACTGGGCGCCTTCGAAGGGGTTCGGGTTGATGAGCTTCGTACCGAACACGAGGAGCAGGACCGGGGCCGTCTCACCGGTGATGCGGGCGATCGCGAGCATGACGCCCGTGGTGATGCCGCCGATCGCGGTGGGCAGGACCACCTTCAGGATGGTGCGCCACTTGGGGATGCCGAGGGCGAGGGAGGCCTCGCGGAGCTCGTTCGGGACGAGCTTGAGCATCTCCTCGGTGGAGCGGACCACGACCGGCATCATCAGGATGGCGAGGGCCATCGCGCCGGCGAAACCGGAGGGGCCGAAGCCCAGCATCAGGTTCCAGGTGGCGAGGATGAAGAGGCCGGCGACGATCGACGGGATGCCCGTCATGACGTCGACGAAGAAGGTGACGGCCTGGGCCAGCTTGCCGCCGCCGTACTCGACCAGGTAGACGGCGGTGAGGAGGCCGATCGGCGCGGCGATCAGGGTCGCGATGGCGACCTGCTCGATGGTGCCGAGCAGTGCGTGGTAGAGCCCGCCGCCGGCTTCGGCGTCGAGGACGCCGTTCATCGAGTGGGTGAGGAAGTAGCCGTCGAGGACTTCGAGGCCCTTGCTGAGGGTGACCCAGGCGAGGGAGAGCAGCGGGACGACGGCGAGGACGAAGCACACCCAGACGACGCTGGTGGCGACGCGGTCCTTGGCCTGGCGGCTGCCTTCGACCTTGGTGGTCAGGGCGAAGGTGACGAGGACGAACAGCAGCGCGGAGACCAGGCCCCACTGGACCTTGCTCTGCCAACCGGCGGCGGCGCCGATGCCGATGCCCGCGGCGATCGAGCCTCCGGCGATGGCGGCCGGGGCCCAGCGGGGGAGGCGGGCGTGCGCGAGGGACCCGCGGCGCGGGGCCGCCGTGACCGGACGTTCCTGTATGGCGTGGCTCATGCCGCGGCCCCCGAGTACTCCTTGCGGCGACCGATGATCCACCGGGCGGCGCCGTTGACCAGCAGGGTGATGACGAAGAGGACGAGGCCGGAGGCGATCAGCGCGTCACGGCCGTACTCGTTGGCCTCGTTGAACTTGGCGGCGATGTTCTGGGCGAAGGTGCCGCCGCCCGGGTCGAGGATGTGGCCCGAGAGGACGAAGCTGGGGGAGAGGACGACGGCGACGGCCATCGTCTCGCCGAGCGCGCGGCCGAGGCCCAGCATGGAGGCGGAGATGATGCCGGAGCGGCCGAAGGGCAGCACCGACATGCGGATGACCTCCCAGCGCGTGGCGCCGAGGGCGAGCGCGGCCTCTTCGTGCATCCGCGGGACCTGGAGGAAGACCTCGCGGGTCACGTTGGTGATGATCGGGAGGATCATGATCGCCAGCAGGATGCCGACGGTGAACATGTTGCGGGCGACGCCCTCGCTGGACTTGTCGAAGACGTACGTCCAGCCCATGTACTGGTCGAGCCACTTGTTGAGGCCGCCCAGGTAGGGGACGAGGAAGATCGCGCCCCAGAGGCCGTAGATGATGCTGGGCACCGCTGCGAGCAGGTCGACCACGTACGCGAGCGGCTTGGCCAGCTTGCGGGGGGCGTAGTGCGAGATGAAGAGGGCGATGCCGATCGCGACGGGCACCGCGATGAGCATCGCGATCACCGAGGACACGATCGTGCCGTAGGCCAGGACGGCGATGCCGAAGACCGGCGGCTTCCCGGCCGGGTTCCACTCGAAGGTGGTGAAGAAGTTGGTGCTGTCCTGCGAGATGGCGAGGACGGCGCGGTAGGTGAGGAAGACCGCGATCGCGGCCATGATCACGAGGAGGGTGATGCCGGAGCCTCGGGACAGACCGCTGAAGATGCGGTCCCCGGGGCGGGACGCGCTCTTGGCGCGCCGGCTCCTCTGTATGTCGGGTGAGGTGGTAGCCATCTGATTCTCCGGTCTGCGGGGCCGATACGGATGTACGGGCCCCTGGCGGCGGTGCACCGGATGCCGGCCCGGTCCCTCCCGTCAGGGGAGGGACCGGACCCGGCAGGGGTCAGGACAGGGTGGGGACGATCTCGCGGACCTTGGTCGCGATCTCGGCCGGGAGCGGGGCGTAACCGGCGTCGGAGAGGACCTTCTGGCCCTCCTCGCTGACGGTGTAGTTGAGGAACGCCTTCAGGGTCGGCAGGTTCTCCGCCTTGTTGCCCTTGTCGCAGGCGATCTCGTAGGTCACCAGGACGATCGGGTAGGCGCCCTCGGCCTTGGTGGCGTAGTCGAGGGAGAGAGCCAGGTCGTCGCCGGTGCCCTTGATCTTGGCGGCGCCGATGGCCTTGGAGGCGTTCTCCGTGGTCGCGGCGACCGGGGCGGAGGCGCCGGTGTTGATGCTGACCGTGTCGATCTTGTTGGCCGTCGCGTAGGAGAGCTCGAAGTAGCCGATGGAGCCGACGGCGTCCTTGACCGCGGTGGCGACACCGGAGGAGCCGTTGGCGGCCTGGCCGCCGGGGGCGGGCCACGACTTCGTCTTCGGGTCGTACTTCCAGTCGGCCGGAGCGGCGGTCGACAGGTACTTGCCGAAGTTCTGGGTGGTGCCGGACTCGTCCGAGCGGTGGAAGGCCTGGATGGTGGTGTCGGGGAGCTTGGTGCCCGGGTTCAGCTTGGCGATCGCCGGGTCGTTCCACTTGGTGATCTTCGTGTCGAAGATCTTGGCGATGGTGGGGGCGTCCAGGACGAGGTTGTCCACGCCGTCCAGCTTGTAGCCGATGGCGATGGGACCGCCGACCATCGGCAGGTTGATGCCCTTGCCGCCGGTGCAGATCTTCTGGGACTCGGCGACCTCTTCGTCCTTGAGGGCGGAGTCGGAGCCCGCGAAGGTGACCTGGCCCTGGTTGAACTTGGTGATGCCGCCGCCGGAACCGATGGCCTGGTAGTTGACCTCGACGCCGGAGCACGCGGCCTGGAAGTTCTTGACCCAGAGGTCCATCGCGTTCTTCTGCGCGCTGGAGCCGGCGGCGAGGAGCTGGCCCTTGGCGCCGTCGCACGCGATGCTCGACGCGGCGGCGGAGGTCGTGGCGCCGCCCTCCTTGGCCGGGGTCTCCGTGTTGTCGTCCGAGCCGCACGCCGAGAGGACGAGCGCGCCGGAGACGACGAGGGCACCGATCGCGGAGGCGCGAAGCCCGTTCTTGCGCGAAAGCTTCACTTTCGGGTGTTCCTTCCAGAAGCCGCCTTGTCGCGGACCGAGTGTCCTGAACGTTCTACGGCGGTGCTGTCGGTTGGTGGGTGCATCGCTGTGCTCCGTGCACCGTGTAAGGCCGAAATTAGGCAGAACAGGTGAAGCCGTCGACGGAGGAGGGTGAACGGGAGGTGAATCGTGCCGGAAGCCCGGGTGCGATCGATGGGGAGGCGGACGGCAGGTGTCGTGCCCGTGAGGCCCGGGTGCACCGCCCTGACCCGTGGGGGTCCGCTCAGCTCGTGGTGGCGCCGGGGGCGGCACGTCGGGATCCGTGGGCCCCGAGGAGGGCGTCGACCAGTTCCTTGTCCCTGTCCTGGGTGAGTCGGGACCGTGCGGCTTCCGGGGGGAGCCAGAGCAAGCGCGTCACCTCGCGGTTCGGCGCGAAGGAGCCTCCGGTGGCCTCGGCCGCCCAGTACCGGACCTCCTTGGGGCGGCCCTGCACCCGGTAGTGCACGGTGGGCAGCTCGACGCCCGGGGTGCAGGTCATGCCGGTTTCCTCGAGGACCTCCCGGGTCGCCCCCGACCGGGCGTCCTCGCCGCGCTTCAGCTTGCCCTTCGGATGGGACCAGTCCGTCCACTTCGGCCGGAAGACCAGGGCGATCTCGATGCCGTGGCCGGAAACCGCCGGCCGCCACAGGACGCAGCCCGCCGCCAGGATCGGACCCCGGTCGTCGGTCACGGGACCGGGGCCGTCGTGCTCCGCCAGGCGCGCTGGAAGGCGAAGCGGGCGGCCTCGACCTCGTGGCGCTGGTCGGCGTGGAGGACGCCGAGGGCGTACGCGGTCGCCGGGGCGATGCGCGGGGTGCGGGCGGCGGTGGCGGCGGCCGTCGCGGCCTCGGCGGCGTCGCGGTGCCGGTCCAGGGCGCGGGCGGCCTCGTACAGGACGGAGTGCGGGTCGTTGTCGGTGTGCAGCGCCTCGGTGGCGTACCGGTGCAGCCGCAGCAGCAGGCGGGTCTGGTGCCAGGGCGCGTCCTGGGACTCGCCGGCGGCCAGGCCGAGGGCGTCGGCGTTGTACGGGTGGGCCGCCCGGGTCAGCGGAAGGGCGGCGACCGCGTCGAGGAGGCGCCGTTCGGCGAGCTCGGCGGGGCCGTCCAGCACCTCGACGGCCGGGGCTTCTCCGACGGGGCCGAGCGGCACCTCGGAGGCGAGGAGGGCGACGGCGTCGGCGACGGCGTGGAAGCGCGCGGAGCCGAGGGCCTGCAGGGAGGCCGAGTGGGCGCGCGTCCTGGCCAGGGTCAGCTGGCGTTCGAGGAGGGCGCAGGCCCGGGCGGCGCCGACGGCGAGTCCGTTGCTCTCCGAGCCCCGGGCCGCCGGCACCGGCCCGCTGCCGTTCGACAGGCGGGACAGTGCGTCCACCAGTCGGACGAGACGGGAGGTGCAGGCGTGCTCCAGGGCCAGGGTGCCGGAGAGCCAGGCGAGCTCGGTGCGCAGGTGGTCGGCCCAGGCGGGGTCGAGCAGCGGCCGGAAGGTGTGGAGGGTGCCGCCGATCCGGCGGGCCGCGCCCCGTAGTGTCCGTGCGGCCTCCTCCGCCCCGGCCGTGTCGGAGCCGCTCTCGCCGTGCAGGCGCAGGCCGCGGAGGAAGTCCGCGGCCCGGGCGTGCAGATAGGGGGCCAGGACCTCGCCCGCCGTGACGTCCTGGGAGTGGTCAGGGTTGTGCACGCCGGCGCCTCCGCGCGTCGATGAGCATCTCCTGGACGTGCCGTAGGGGGCGGCCCTCGGGGTCGGTCGCGTGTCGCGTCCAGTTCCCGTCGGGGCCCAGGTGCCAGGAGGAGGTGGTGTCGGACATCCCGGTCTCCAGGAGCCGGGTGAGTGCGGCCCGGTGCGCGGGGTCGGAGACCCTCACCAGGGCCTCGATCCGGCGGTCCAGGTTGCGGTGCATCATGTCGGCGCTGCCGAGCCAGACCTCGGGTTCGCCGCCGTTGCCGAAGGCGAAGATCCGGGAGTGTTCGAGGAAGCGCCCGAGGACCGAGCGGACCCGGATGTTCTCCGAGAGGCCGGTGACTCCGGGGCGTACGGCGCAGATGCCGCGGACCCAGATGTCGACGGGGACGCCGGCCCGCGACGCCTGGTAGCAGGCGTCGATGACGGCCTCGTCGACCATCGAGTTGACCTTGATCCGGACGTACGCGGGTCGCCCGGCGCGGTGGTGCGCGATCTCCTTGGTGATCCGGGAGACCAGCCCGTCCCGCAGGGACTTGGGGGCGGTGAGCAGGCGCCGGTAGGTCTCGCGGCGGGAGTAGCCGGAGAGCCGGTTGAAGAGGTCGGAGAGGTCCGCGCCGACCTGCGGGTCGGCGGTGAGCAGGCCGAGGTCCTCGTAGAGCCGGGCGGTCTTCGGGTGGTAGTTGCCGGTGCCGACGTGCGAGTAGCGGCGGAGCAGTTCGCCCTCCTGTCGCACGACGAGCGACAGCTTGCAGTGGGTCTTGAGGCCGACGAGGCCGTAGACGACGTGGCAGCCGGACTCCTCCAGCTTCCGCGCCCACTTGATGTTGGCCTGTTCGTCGAAGCGGGCCTTGATCTCGACGAGGACGAGGACCTGCTTGCCGGACTCGGCGGCGTCGATGAGGGCGTCGACTATGGGGGAGTCGCCGGAGGTGCGGTACAGGGTCTGCTTGATGGCGAGGACGTCCGGGTCGGCCGCCGCCTGCTCCAGGAAGGCCTGCACGGACGTCGAGAAGGAGTCGTACGGGTGGTGCAGGAGCACGTCCCGCTCGCGCAGCGCGGCGAAGACGTCGGGCGCGGACGCCGACTCGACCTCCGCGAGGTCGCGGTGGGTGCCGGCGACGAACTTCGGGTACTTCAGCTCGGGCCGGTCCTGCCCGGCGATCCCGAAGAGTCCGGTGAGGTCGAGCGGGCCGGGCAGCGGGTACACCTCGGCGTCGGAGACCTTCAGCTCGCGCACCAGCAGGTCCAGGACGTAGGGGTCGATGGACTCCTCGACCTCCAGGCGCACCGGCGGGCCGAAGCGGCGCCGCATGAGCTCCTTCTCCAGGGCCTGGAGCAGGTTCTCGGTGTCGTCCTCCTCGACCTCCAGGTCCTCGTTCCTGGTGACCCGGAACATGTGGTGCGCGAGCACCTCCATGCCGGGGAACAGCTCTTCCAGGTGGGCCGCGATGACGTCTTCCAGGGGCACGTACCGCTGCGGGGAGGCCTCCAGGAAGCGGGAGAGCAGCGGCGGCACCTTGACGCGCGCGAAGTGGCGGTGGCCGCTGACCGGATTGCGCACCACCACGGCGAGGTTGAGGCTGAGGCCGGAGATGTACGGGAAGGGGTGCGCCGGGTCCACCGCCAGGGGGGTGAGGACCGGGAAGATCTGCTGCCGGAAGAGCGTGAAGAGCCGTGCCTGCTCCTTCTCGGTGAGCTCGGGCCAGCGTATGAGGTGGATGCCCTCGTCGGCCAGGGCCGGGGCCACGTCCTGCTGGTAGCAGGCGGCATGCCGGGCCATGAGCTCCCGTGAGCGGGTCCAGATGAGGTCGAGGACCTCGCGGGGCTGCAGGCCGGAGGCGGAGCGGGTGGCGACGCCGGTGGCGATGCGGCGCTTCAGGCCGGCCACGCGGACCATGAAGAACTCGTCGAGGTTCGAGGCGAAGATCGCCAGGAAGTTCGCCCGTTCGAGGAGGGGCGTGGTGGGGTCCTCGGCGAGTTCGAGGACGCGCTCGTTGAAGGCGAGCCAGCTGCGCTCCCGGTCGAGGAAGCGTCCCTGGGGCAGGTCCTCGCCGAGTGCACCGTCGTCCTCGTAGGTGTCGGGATCGGCGTCCAGGTCGGCTTCGATCTCGGTGACGACGGCTCCGTTCACCACGTGCGCGCGGTGCGCGGTGATGGAGCCGAGGGACGGCGCGGCGGACGACGGGGCGGACGAGGTGGCGGAGGACTGGACCGGGACCTCGGCGGGCTGCTGGCTCATGGCCCCATTCTTCCGCGCGAAGGGGTGGTCGGGCGCGTCGGAGCGGGCCGTGAGGGAAGGAAGTCTCCCTTTCGGGAGGGCGGACACGGAGCGCTTCATTGCGTGAGCGTCGCAAGCGCTTCTGAATGGCCGGTAACGACGACATGTCGTCGGGGAATCGGGGGCGGGGCCGTGTGCGGGCCCCGCCCCCGATATGTCTACGCGTGTCCTCCTACGGGTGTCGGGCCCGCAGCACGCGGAAGGCGGCGTACAGCGCGAGGCCGGCGAGGGCGAGCACGATGCCGCTCTCGATCAGCTGGGTCGGCCAGAAGTGGGACCGGGGGTGGTAGTCGACGAACTCGCCGACGACGTCGTGGCGCGCGAGGCAGCCGTCGTAGGTCTTGATCCAGAGGTCGGGGACGTCGACGTTCCTGGTGGTGTCGGCGGCCTCTCGCCAGCAGGTCACCGGGTCGAAGCGGCTGCCGTCGCGGGTGAGCATGCCGGTGTGGACCAGGAAGGCGTCGTCCGGGAGCCCGGAGGCGGGCCCGTTCTTGACGTACGTCTCCACCGGGAGGAAGGACCAGCGCAGCGCCCCGAGGACGAGCTGGAGGGCGCCCAGGACCAGGCCGGTGGTCGCCATGGCGACCAGGGTGCGCCGGACGAGCAGTCCGATGAGGGCGCCGACGGCGACGGCGGCGAGGACGTACGCGACGAGGACGACGCCGCTGCTCTCGTAGGGGCCGCGCTCGGCCCAGGTGAGGTTCCACGTGCCGGAGACGCGGTCCCAGCCGATCCGGAAGACGCCCATGAGGGCGAGGGTGGCGAGGAGGGCGGCGGCGGTCGTGACCAGGAGCTTGGCGCGGAGCCAGGCGGTCGGGCTCAGGGACTGGGTGAGGGAGAGCTTGTGCGTCCCCGACTCGAACTCCCGGGCGATGAGCGGGCCCGCGACGAAGGCGCCGACGAGCAGCGGCAGCAGGAGCATGCCCACCACGCCCTGCAGCATGGCCTCCCTGAGCAGTGCGTGGCCGGTGTCGTTCGCGGGGACCCGCATCCCGTCCGCCGTGAGCGAGTCGGGGGTCTGCGCGTCCCACAGCCGCAGCCCGGCGACGACCAGGAAGGACAGGGCGACGACCGCCGCGGTCAGCCAGAGCGTCCGGCGGTACTGGCGGACCGTCAGCCAGGAGGCGCCCTTCAGGGCGAGGCCGCTCATGCCGGGGCTCCTTCGGTGGTGCGGAGGTGGGCGAGGAGGAGGTCCTCCAGGGAGGGTTCCCGGGTGTCCCAGGGGCCTTCGACCGGGCCCCGGTGGCGTATCAGGGCGGTGAGCTGACGGCCCGTGGTCCGGGACTCGACGACGGTGTGCGGGGCGAGGTCGCCGATCGGGCCGGTGAGCAGGGTGTGCGCGGCGAGGAGTTCGTCGACGGGGCCGTCGAGGCGGATCGTGCCGCCGTGGAGCAGGAGGAGGTGGTCGCAGGAGCCTTCCAGCTCGGTGAGGATGTGGGAGGACAGGACGACGGTGGTGCCGCGTTCGGCCGCCTCGGCCATGAGCAGGCCCATCAGTTGGTGCCGGGCGAGCGGGTCGAGGTCGGCCATGGGCTCGTCCAGGAGCAGCAGTTCGGACCGCTTGCCGAGGGCGAGCGCGAGGGCGACCCGGGTGCGCTGGCCGCCGGAGAGGGTGCGGACGAGGGCGTCGGAGGAGAAGCCGCCGCCTTCGACGACCCGTCGGGCGAGGGCGTCGTCCCAGCGGCCCGGGTTGAGCTCGCGGCCCATGCGCAGGGTGTCGGCGACGCTGAGCCGGGGGTGGAGCGGCTTGTCCTGGGCGACGTAGGCCAGGTGCTCGCGGGCGGGGGCGTCGATGGTGCCCTCGGTGGGGCGGAGGAGGCCGGCGGCGAGGGCGAGGAGGGTGGACTTGCCGGCGCCGTTGGGGCCGACGAGGGCGCAGATCCGGCCGGCGGGGAGGGCGAAGTCGCACTCCCGCAGGGCCCAGCCGCGTCCCCTTCCCCGGTATCGCTTGCCCAGGAGGCGGGCCTCCAGGGCGGTGGGCTCGGTCATCGGTCGTCGTCCCCCTCGAAGTGGTCCTTCAGTACGGATGTGAAGAGCGCGGCCACGTCGTCCTTCTCCAGTCCGGCGGCGCGTGCCCGGCGTGCCCAGTCGGCGAGTTCGCCGCGGAGGGGCGAGTCGGCGGGGGCGGTGCCGAGCGTGGTGCGGACGAAGGTGCCGAGGCCGCGGCGGGCCTCGACGAGGCCTTCGCGTTCGAGTTCGCGGTAGGCCTTGAGGACCGTGTTGGGGTTGATGGCCGTCGCTTCGACGACCTCGCGTGCGGTGGGCAGTCGGTCGCCTGGCTCCAGGAGGCCCATGCGGAGGGCCTGCTTCGTCTGGTGGACGATCTGGAGGTAGGTGGCGACGCCGCTGCGCCGGTCGATGCGGTACTCGACCACGATCCCTTCCACCACCCTTTCACTAATCAAGTAGTGAAAGGGTGGTGGAAAACAGGGGGCGGTGTCAACCGCCCCCTGGTGTCCGGAGGTTCAGGACTCCGTGCGGTACATCAGGTCCACCTCGTGCGTGGTGAAGCCCATTCCCTCGTAGACCCGCACCGCCGCCGTGTTGTCGGCGTCGACGTACAGCATCGCGGTCGGCAGCCCCTGCGCCGCCAGGTGCCGCAGCCCCGTGGCCGTCAGCGCCTTGCCGAGGCCGCCCCCCTGGGCGTCGGGCAGGACGCCGACCACGTACACCTCGCCGAGCTGCTCCTCGGCGTGGGTCTTCGTCCAGTGGAAGCCGACCAGCCGGCCGTCCTTCTCCGCGAGGAAGAAGCCCTTGGCGTCGAACCAGGGTTCGGCCATCCGGTCGTCCAGGTCCCGTTGGGCGAGCGAGCCCTGCTCCGGGTGGTGGGCGAAGGCGGCGGCGTTCGCGGACAGCCAGGCCGCGTCGTCCGCGCCGGGGACGAAGGTGCGGACGGTGACGCCCTCGGGGAACACCGGTTCCGGCACGTCCAGCGGCACCAGCGGCCTGCGCAACTGGCGCAGTTCGCGGAAGAGCGTCAGGCCGAGCACCTGGGCGAGGTGCCGGGCGGCGGGCTTGCCGCCGTGCGCCCAGACGCGCAGCCGCTTGCCGGAGGCGTCGAGCAGGGCGGTGCCGAGCGCCCGGCCGTGGCCGCGGCCCCGGTGGGAGGGGTGGACGACCAGCTCGGCGGCCGGCGCCTCGATCGGGTCGGTCTCCTCCAGTTGGGCGTAGCCGTAGAGGTGGGAGCCGACGGTGAGGAGGAAGTGCCGGACCCCCTCGCGCCTGCCGTGGCGCAGGTAGAGCCGCCCCTGCTCGGACACGGCGTGCAGGCCGTCGGCCTGGTCGGAGGCTTCGAGGAGGGACAGGACGTCCTGGATCTGCTCGGGCGTGAGCTCGTCGTACGTGTGGATCTGCCGTCCCGGTTCGAGGGCCGGCGCCGCGTCGGAAGTCATGGTGACGAGCCTACGGCGACACTTCGTCAGCCATTGGCAACTGTCTTGTAACCGGCCACCCCCTGTTGCGCTACGCGCGTTGACTCTAGGCTGCACGCGCAACGGGGGATCTAGGTCATGGCCTGAAACGGGGCAAGGGGACGAGTGGGAGAGATGGCAGCGACACCGAGGAAGAACAAGACTGCACGGCGAATTCTCGCCGCAGGGGCCGGGCTTGCGACGGTCGGCGCGCTCGTCGCCGCGATGCCGTCGGCCGGGGCGGCCGGGGGTGCGGTGACCTCCGGGCACGGGAACGGCAAGGGCTGGGGGCGGATGGTCGACGTTCAGCTGCTGTCCTTCAACGACCTGCACGGCAACCTGGAGCCGCCGGCCGGCTCCTCCGGGCGGGTGACCCGGACCAAGGAGGACGGGACCACCGAGACGATCGACGCGGGCGGCGTCGAGTACCTGGCGACGCACCTGCGTCAGGCGCGCCAGGGCAACCGCTACTCCATCACGGCGGCGGCCGGCGACATGATCGGCGCCTCTCCGCTGCTGTCGGGCCTGTTCCACGACGAGCCGACGATCGAGGCGCTCAACAAGCTCGACCTGGACGTCACCTCGGTCGGCAACCACGAGTTCGACGAGGGCGCGGTCGAGCTCGCCCGCATGCAGAACGGCGGTTGCCACCCGACCGCGGGCTGCTCCGTCGAGGGCAAGCGGTTCCGCGGGGCCGACTTCCCCTACCTCGCGGCCAACGTGACCAAGGAGAAGACCGGCAAGCCGCTGCTGGACCCGTACTTCATCTGGGAGAAGGACGGCGTCCGGATCGGCTTCATCGGAGTGACCCTGGAGGGCACCCCGAACATCGTCACCGCCGAGGGCGTCAAGGGCCTGAAGTTCGGCGACGAGGTCGAGACGATCAACAAGTACACGAAGGTCCTGGAGCGCAAGGGCGTCAAGTCCATCGTCGCCCTGGTGCACGAGGGCGGCCGGCCGGCCTCGTCCTCGTACAACTACGACTGCGGCGGGGACGGCGAGGGCCTCTCGGGCGCGATCGTCGACATCGCCAAGAACGTCTCGCCGCAGGTCGACGCGCTGGTCACCGGCCACACCCACCAGGCCTACGTGTGCAGCATCCCGGACCCGGCGGGCAAGCCGCGCCTGGTCACCTCGGCGGCCTCCTACGGCAAGCTCTACACCGACACCACGCTGACCTACGACCGCCGCACCAAGGACATCGTCCGCACCGCGGTCGCCTCGGCGAACCGCGTGGTCAGCCGTGACGTGCCGAAGGCCACCGACCTCACCCGGCTGATCGAGGACTGGAAGGGCCTGGCGGCCCCGATCGCGAACCGCCCGCAGGGCTTCATCGCCGCCGACATCAACGGCCGCGGCTCCACGGCGTACGAGAAGCCGCTCGGCGACCTGATCGCCGACGCGCAGTTGGAGGGCCTGGCCCCGGCGGACAAGGGCGGCGCGCAGCTGGCCCTGATGAACCCGGGCGGCATCCGTTCCGACCTGGTCTACAAGGCCTCCGGTTCCGAGGGCGACGGCGTCGTGACCTACGGCGAGTCCTTCACGGTGCAGCCCTTCACCAACATGATGAACGTGGTCGACCTGAGCGGCGCGAACCTGATCGCCGCGCTGAAGCAGCAGGTCAGCGGTTCGAACCTGGACTCGGTCAAGATCCTCCAGGTGTCGAAGGGCCTCACCTACACGCTCGACATGACGAAGACGGGCGCGGACCGCGTCGTCGACGGCACGATCGAGCTGAACGGTGAGCCGATCGACCCGACGAAGAGCTACCGCGTCGCGATGAACGAGTTCCTCGCGGGCGGCGGCGACGGCTTCGCGGCCCTGGCCACCGGCACCAACAAGCTGGTCGGCGCCTCGGACCTGGACCTCTTCAACGCCTACCTGAACGCCCACTCCTCGGCCGCCGACCCGCTCGGCGTTCCGGCCGCGGACCGGATCACGGTCGTGCAGTAACCCGTAGGGCCCCCGGGAGGGGGCGGTGCGCCGCCGCGACGGTGCGCCGCCCCCTCCCCGTGCGTCCGGAGGGGCGCGACGGTCTGGTGATGTTGTCGTGGACCTGCCATAGTGCCGGGTCATGGACCGACGACGCTTGCTCGTGGGGGCCCTCGGGGCCGGAGCCGCACTGCTGGTCGGGGCGCCCCGCGCCGCGGCCGTGGACGTACGGGGATGGATGGGGGGCCACGGGGACGGGACCGACCTGCGGCGGCTCACCATCCCCGGCACGCACGACTCGGGCGCCCGGTACGGCGGCCCCTGGAGCGAGTGCCAGAACACCGGCATCGCCCAGCAGTTGGACGCCGGAGTCCGGTTCCTGGACGTGCGCTGCCGGGTGACCAACGGCTCCTTCGCGATCCACCACGGGGTCTCGTACCAGAACATGATGTTCGGGGACGTGCTCGTCGCCTGCCGGGACTTCCTCGCCGCCCACCCTTCCGAGACCGTCCTCATGCGCGTCAAGCAGGAGTACTCCGAAGAGTCCGACGCCACCTTCCGCGCCGTCTTCGACGACTACCTCGACCGGCGCGGATGGCGCCCCCTCTTCCGGATCGGGAACGCGCTGCCCCTGCTCGGCGAGGCCCGCGGACGGGTGGTGCTCCTCGCCGACAACGGCGGCCTGCCCGGGCTGCGCTGGGGCGACGGCTCCGTCTTCGCGATCCAGGACGACTGGCAGGCGCTGCCCGACGCCAAGTACCGCAAGATCGAGGGCCACTTCCGCGCGGCCGTCCAGCAGCCCGGCCGGCTGTACGTGAACTTCACCAGCACCTCGGCCTACCTGCCGCCGCGCTGGAACTCCGACCGGCTCAACCCCTGGGTCCACGGCTTCCTGGACGGCGCCGAGATGGCCGGGCGCACCGGCCTGGGCATCGTCCCCATGGACTTCCCCCAGACCCGGACCGGACTCGTCGAGGCGCTCCTCCGGCACAACTAGCGCGGGGTCTTCGTCCCGTGCACGGCCGTGTACTCGGCCGCCAGCCAAGGGGCCAGCCCCTCGACGAGGACGTCCAGGTCCCCCGGTGCCGGGGTCGCCGACCGGCCCACCCGCACCGCCAGCCGCATCTGTTCGGCCCGCTCCGGATAGGAGCGGGCGAAGAGCTCCGCCGACCGGTCCAGGTCGCTGGTCCAGCCGCCCCACCGGGGCATCACCAGGGTGAAGCCCGTGCGGACGAGCCGGCGGCCGACGTTCCTGGCGAGCAGTCCGGGGTCCTCGCCCCGCGCGGCGCGGGCCCGCCAGCCGGGCAGCAGGAGGGCGAGGTCGCCGTTGGTCTCCCGGGCGAGCAAGGAGGTGGGGCGGTACCCGGGCAGCCGCTCGGCCAGGTCCGGACCGAACAGCGGGGTGCACAGGCAGGCCACGAAGAAGCCCAGGTCGTACCGTTCGAGTTCGCTGAGCAGCACGCCGGTGCTGGTCAGCAGGATCCCGACGCCGTCGATCTGGGGCAGCGCACGGTCGAGCGCGGCCTCGACCGCCCGGGCGTCGGCCCGGTCCGCCTCGGTGGGCTCCCGGTGCAGGGCCAGTTGGACGTCCAGGTCGGACACGCCGGGGACCGCCGTGCCGCGGGGCACGCTGCCGTACAGGTAGGCGCCGTGCAGCCGGTCCGGGCCGAACGTTCCGGCGATCCGTTCCCGCGCGGCCTCGACGACCGGCGCGAACGCCGCCTGCACCTGCTGCAGGGAGCCTTCGCGCGCGATCGTTCCGTCGGGGTTCAGACCGTGATCGTCCACGGGGCCACTCTGGCCGTGCCGCGCCCCGTCCGTCGACCGGGTTTCCTCACAGCTCCGGCGGTGGCGTCGGCGCCCCCGGCAGCCGGAGCGTCGCCACCGTACCGCCGCCCTCCGCGGGGGCGAGCGCCACCGTGCCGCCGGCCTGCTGGACCGTGCGCGCCACGATCGACAGGCCGAGTCCCGAGCCGGGCAGGCTGCGGGCCGACGGGGACCGCCAGAAGCGGTCGAAGACGTGCGGGAGCTCGTCCGGGGCGATCCCCGGTCCCTGGTCGCGGACCGTCAGTTCGCCCCGCATCAGGGTCACCTCGATCGTGCCCCGGGGCGGCGAGAACTTCACCGCGTTGTCCAGGACGTTCACCAGGGCCCGTTCGAGGGCCGGTGCTTCCGCCCGGACGTACCAGGGCGCGAGGTCCGTCACGAAGGTGAGCTCGGGGCCGCGCAGCCGCGCCCGGTCCAGGGCCGTCCGCAGGACCGCGTGCAGCGGGACCACTTCGAGGCGGCCCGCTTGCACGGCGTCCGGGCGGGCCAGTTCCTGGAGGTCGCCGATCAGCGCGGCCAGCTCCGTCATCTGCGCCTTCACCGAGGCCATCAGCGCCCGCCGGTCCTCCGGCGGCAGCGCCCGGCCCGTCTGCTCGCTGCGCGCCAGCAACTCGACGTTGGTGCGGAGCGAGGTGAGGGGCGTCCGCAGCTCGTGGCCCGCGTCCGCGATGAGCTGGGCCTGCCGGTCCCGGGAGCTCGCCAGCGCCGCCGTCATCGCGTTGAAGGACCGCGACAGACGGGCGATCTCGTCCTCGCCCTCCACCGGGATGCGGACGGTCAGGTCCTCGGTCGCGGCGACGTGCTCGACCGCTCCGGTCAGCCGGTTCACCGGTTCGAGGCCGGTGCGCGCGACCCACAGTCCGGCCGCGCCCGCGCAGACGACCCCGATCCCGGAGACCAGGAGCAGCACCCAGCGCAGCGTGGACATCGAGTTGTCGATCTCGGAGAGCGGCCGGGCGACGGAGACGGCCAGGGCGAGGGGGGCCTCCTGCGGGTAGGTGTAGACCCGCATCTCCCGCCCGTCGTCGTCCTTCACCGTGTGCAGGACGGATTCCAGCCGGCCGCGTGCCACGGCGAGGTCGCCGGGGCCGGCGGGGATCGCGGCCTTCCCGGAGGTGCACACGCTGCCGTTGCCCAGGACGATCTGCACGGTGTACGAGCCCGCCACCGGCGGCGGGGTGGTGCCCTGGCGGCACATCGCGAGCAGGCTCTGCACGCCGTTCGGGTCCAGACGGGTGCTGCGCAGCGAGGAGTCCAGTTCGTTCTCCAACTGGGCCCGCGTCACGAACCAGCAGGCCAGCGACACGGCCGCCACGGCCACGGCCACGGCGACCGCGGTGAGCAGGGCGAGCCGGGAGCGCAGCGGACGCGACCGGAACCAGTTCTTCAGGCGCCCCGTCACTCCCCGCCTCCTCCGCGCAGCGCATAGCCCACGCCCCGGACCGTGTGCACGAGGCGCGGTTCGCCGCCGGCCTCGGTCTTGCGCCGCAGGTACATCACGTACACGTCCAGCGAGTTCGAACTGGGCTCGAAGTCGAAGCCCCACACGGCCTTCAGGATCTGCTCCCGGGTCAGCACCTGGCGCGGGTGTGCGAGGAACATCTCCAGGAGCGTGAACTCGGTGCGGGTGAGCTCCACGGTCCGCCCGCCGCGGGTCACCTCGCGCGTGGCCAGGTTCATCCGGAGGTCCTCGAAGGCCAGGACGTCGTCCTCGACGGGGGCGGCGGCCGATGCGGAGGCGTAGGAGCTGCGGCGGAGCAGGGCCCGGATGCGGGCGAACAGCTCGTCCAGCTCGAAGGGCTTCACCAGGTAGTCGTCGGCGCCGGCGTCGAGGCCGGTGACCCGGTCGCCGACGGTGTCGCGGGCGGTGAGCATCAGGATCGGCACGGTCGAACCGGCGGCCCTGATCCGGCGGGCCGCCGTCAGCCCGTCCATGCGGGGCATCTGCACGTCCAGGACGACCAGATCGGGGGCGTACGACTCCACGGCGTCGAGCGCGTCGACCCCGTCGACGGCGTCCCGCGTCGCGTACCCCTCGAAGGCGAGGCTGCGGCGCAGGGCCTCCCGCACGGCGGGCTCGTCGTCGACGATGAGGATGCGCTCTGCTTCGTTCTGCTGTCCCGTCATGGCCTCAGCGTCGCACGTCGACCGGGTGCCGCTCAGCGGGTGCTGCCCGACCGGAGGCCGTCCAGGTCCGCCTTCACGGTGTCGATGGGGATGGCGAATCCGAGCCCCACGCTTCCGGCGGTGGAACCGTTCGAAGAACTGGGCGAATACATGGCCGAATTGATTCCGATGATCTCCCCGTTCATATTGATCAGGGCGCCGCCGGAATTTCCGGGATTGAGCGAGGCGTCGGTCTGGATCGCCTTGTACGTGGTCTTCGACGAACCGGTGTCGCCATTGAACTGTTGTCCGCCGAACTCGAACGGCCAGCCCTGTCGCGGGTCCCACTGCTGCTGTTGCTGCTGCTCCTGGCCGTCGTCCTTGGCGACCGTCACGTCCCGGTCGAGCGCGGAGACGATGCCGCTGGTGACGGTGCCGGTCAGCCCCTCCGGGGAGCCGATCGCGACGACCTCCTCGCCGACCCTGGTCTTCGAGGAGTCGCCGAGGGTGGCGGCCTTGAGCCCCGAGGCGTCCCTCAGCTTGATCAGGGCCAGGTCCTTGTCGGGGTCGGTGCCGATGACCTCGGCCCGGTAGGACGTGCCGTCGCTGAGCTGCACGGTGATCGAGGAGGCGCCGGAGACCACGTGGTTGTTGGTGATGACCTCGCCGTCGGAGGTGATGATCACGCCCGATCCGGTGGAGCTGCCGGAGGTGGAGCTCGCGGAGATCTCCACGATGGAGGGGGAGACCGCCTCGGCGACCCCGGCGACGCTGCCCTTGTTGCCGGTGGACACCGTGGTGCCGTTCACGACGGGCGAGGCGGCGCTGACGGGGGCGTCGGAGGTGAGGTGCTGGAGCAGCGTCGCGGTGCCGCCGCCGACCGCGGCGGCGGCGATGGCGACGGCCGCCATCAGGCCGACCCCGCGCTTGGCGCGGCGGCGGGGGGAAGGGGACGGGGACGGGGCGGCGGCGGCGAGCGGCGGGTCCACCGGCGGCGGCACGTGGCCGCCCGAGGGCCAGACGGTCGTGCCCGGCTCGGTGGTGATCGGCCGCGTCGGCTCGTACGGCGGCCTCGGCGGGTAGTACGGCTGCTGCGGCTGCTGCTCGTGGAAGTCCGTCATGGCTAAGACTCTCGGAGCCGTTCATGAGAGCCGCCTGAGGAGCGGCTGAGAAGCCCGACAGAACCCCGTATGTCCCGTATAAGGACGAGGGGTGCGGTGCCGTTCGGCGGGCGGTGAGCGCCTCGGGTCCGCTACGCCCGGCAGCCGCAGGAACTGCGGACGACCAGGGCCGAGGGGAAGAGCTTCACGCGCTCGCGGCGGGAGCCCGCCACCCGGATCGAGTCGTCCAGGACCAGGTCCACGGCCGCACGGGCCATCGCGGGGCGGTCCGAGGAGATCGTGGTCAGCGGCGGATCGGTGAGCGCCGCCTCCTTCACGTCGTCGAAGCCCGCGACCGCCAGCTCCGTCGGCACCTCGATGCGCAGTTCGCGGGCGGCCCGCAGCACGCCGAAGGCCTGGTCGTCGGTGGAGCAGAAGATGGCCGGCGGCCGGTCGGGCCCGGCGAGCAGCTTGAGCGCGACCTGGTAGGCGTCGTACCGGTTGTACGGTGCCTCGAAGAGCCGTCCCTCGGTCGAGCGGCCCGCTTCCTGCATGGCGCGCCGCCAGCCCTCGACGTGGTCGGCGACCGGGTCGCCGACGGCCGGGGTGTTGGGGATGCCGCCGAGGCACGCCACATAGGGGTGGCCGTGCTCCAACAGGTGCCGGGTGGCGAGCTGGGCGCCGCCGATGTCGTCCGTGACGACGGCCACGTCGTCGATCGCCTCGGGACGCTCGTGCAGCAGCACCACCCGCGCGTCCCACGCCTCGATCTCGCTGGCGGCCTGCTCGCTCATGCCCTGGCTGACGAGGATCAGACCGGAGACCCGCATGCCGAGGAAGGCCCGCAGGTAGTGGACCTCGCGCTCGGTCCGGTAGTCGGAGTTGCCGACGAGGACCATCTTCCCGCGCTCGGCCGCCGCCTGCTCGACGGCGTGTGCCATCTCGGCGAAGAACGGCTGCCGCGCGTCCGGGACGATCATGCCTATGAGGTCGGTCCGCCGCGAGGCCATCGCCTGGGCCACCCGGTCGGGCCGGTAGCCCAGCTCCTTGATGGCGGCGAGGACACGCTCGCGCGTGGCCGGGGCGACCGGCCTGGGTCCGTTGTTGATGACGTAGCTCACGACCGCGGTAGAAGTACCTGCCAGTCGAGCTACGTCATCCCGCGTCACCTTGGCCACGCGCGGAAGTCTACGCGGGGGGACCTACCTACCGGCAGGTCGCACTGTGGCATCCGCCACGTTCTTGTCCTCCGAGGGGGTGAGGACCTCCGCGTTTTCCTTGACGCGCGAGCCCGCGCGGGCCTCCTCCTTGGCGCGGGCCTCCTCCGCCGCCCGCTCGACCTTCTCGGGGGTGACGAAGCGGTAGCCGACGTTCCTGACGGTGCCGATCAGGGACTCGTGCTCCGGCCCCAGCTTGGCCCGCAGCCGCCGCACGTGGACGTCCACCGTGCGGGTGCCGCCGAAGTAGTCGTACCCCCAGACCTCCTGGAGCAGCTGGGCGCGCGTGAAGACCCGGCCCGGATGCTGGGCCAGGTACTTGAGCAGCTCGAACTCCTTGAAGGTCAGGTCCAGGACCCGGCCCTTGAGCTTCGCGCTGTACGTCGCCTCGTCGACCGAGAGGTCGCCGTTGCGGATCTCCATCGGGGAGTCGTCGGAGACGATCTGTTGCCGGCCCATGGCGAGCCGCAGCCGGGCTTCGACCTCGGCGGGGCCCGCGGTGTCGAGGAGGACGTCGTCGATGCCCCAGTCCGCGGTGACGGCGGCGAGGCCGCCCTCCGTGACGACGAGGATCAGCGGACAGCCCGGCCCGGTGGAGCGCAGCAGCTGGCAGAGCGAGCGCACCTGCGGGAGGTCGCGCCGGCCGTCGACGAGGATCACGTCCGCGCCGGGGGTGTCCACGAGGGCGGGGCCCTCGGCCGGGGCGACCCGGACGTTGTGCAGCAGCAGGCCGAGTGCCGGAAGCACCTCGGTCGACGGCTGGAGTGCGTTCGTCAGGAGCAGCAGAGAGCTCATCGCCGCCCTCCCGCGCGCCCCGGGCACCGCTGCGGCAGGGGGCGCCCCCCTGCCGGGGTCATCGGTCCGTCGTGCGTCGTCGTTCGCTCGTCCATGACGTCGGTTCCTCCTCGGTCCCTGCGAGGACGTCTACGTGTGCTCACGTGTGGCTCTCGCGCCCTGAGAGCTTTTGTTCATCCAGCCGTAACAACGGTTGGAAAACACAAAAGGACCCGGGGGCTGCGTTGCCCGGATCCTCTGGCAAGCAGAATAGCCCACATGCGTTCAGAGGGAGAGGGTCGATTTCACATCCTGGATGTTTCCTCGCTCACTTCCGTCCACCGGTCCGTGACACGGCGCGCAATGGTGCGCACCGAGGACGGCGTCCGGATCGAGGCGGTCTACGAGCCCTGCGCGACGGCTGACACCGGGACGGCCGTCGTCCTCGCCCACGGCTTCACCGGGGCGGTCGACCGGCCCGCCGTCCGGCGCGCCGCCCGGATCCTCGCGGAGCGCGCAGCCGTGGTCACCTTCTCCTTCCGCGGGCACGGGGGCTCCGGCGGACGGTCCACGGTCGGGGACCGGGAGGTCCTCGACCTGTCGGCCGCCGTCCGCTGGGCGCGTGAGCTCGGCCACCCGCGCGTGGTGACGGTCGGCTTCTCCATGGGCGGCTCCGTGGTCCTGCGCCACGCGGCCCTGGAGCGGGGGACCGGGGGGCGCACGGACGCGGTGGCCTCCGTGTCCGCGCCCGCCCGCTGGTACTACCGGGGGACGGCCCCCATGCGCCGCGTCCACTGGCTGGTCACCCGACCGGCGGGCCGGCTCGTGGGCCGCTACGGCTTCGGCACCAGGATCGAGCGGCGGCCCTGGGACCCGGTGCCGCTCCCCCCGGTGCGGGCGGTGCCGCTCATCGCGCCGACCCCGCTGCTGATCGTCCACGGAGACCGGGACGCCTACTTCCCGCTGGACCACCCGCGCGCGCTGGCCGCGGCGGGCGACGCCGAACTCTGGCTGGAGCGGGGCATGGGGCACGCCGAGGACGCGGCCGACGGGGAGCTGCTCGCCCGCCTCCGGGACTGGCTCCTGCGCGCATAGCCCATCATGGGGGGCGGCGCGCACACGAACGAAGGGAGTGCCGCTATGGCAGCGGGAACCATCCGCTACTGGGCCGCGGCCAAGGCCGCCGCCGGTGTCGCCGAGGAGCCGTACGCCGCCGGGACCCTGGCCGAGGCGCTCGACGCGGTCCGCGCGACGCACCCGGGCGAGCTCGCCCGGGTCCTCAAGCGCTGCTCGTTCCTGGTCGACGGCGACCCCGTCGGGACCCGGAGCCATGAGACGGTACGGCTTGCCGAGGGCGGCACGGTCGAGGTGCTCCCCCCGTTCGCAGGAGGGTGAACCCCAGAGCAATGAGCAACGACCAGTACCACGGCGGCCAGCCGTACGACCCGTACGCCGATGCGAACGGGCAGCAGCCCGCCGTCGACGCCACCCAGACCTGGGAGGGCCAGACCTGGGACACCACGTACCAGCCCATGGTCCAACGGCCGGCCCAGCAGCCCCCTGCCGCTCCGCCGTACGGGGGCGGGGACGCCAATACGGCGTACCTGCCGCCGCAGACCCCCGCGACGCACGGGACCCAGGGAATGCCCGGGGCGTACGGGGTGCACGGGGCTCAGGATGTGTCCGGGGCGTACGGGGCGCACGGGGCTCAGGAGGTGTCCGGGGCGTACGGGACGCACGGGGCTCAGGAAATGCCGGGGGCCTACGGGACGCACGGGAACGGTGGGGCTGCTGCGTACTACGCGGAGCCCACGGCCGAACCCTTCGCCCCGGCCGCCGCCTCCCCGGGCGCCGCCTCCCCGGGCGCCGCCTCCCCGGCCGTGCCCGGGGAGGGCGGGGGACCCGCCTACTCCTCGCCCACCACTTCGGGGAACACCCGCATCACCGATGCCCAGCGCGCCCGCGCCGAGGGCCGCTCGCCGGTGATAGAGCCCGGCATGCAGCCCGCCGCCCTCACGGCCGTCCTCGGCCTGCTGCTCGCCGGTGGCGCCGCCCTCGGTTCCTACGGGCTCCTCGTCCCGCTGGTCCTGCTCCAGGGCCTCACCGCGGCCGGCTGGTTCCGGCTCAACGGCATGTGGCCCGCCCGGCAGGGCATCGCGCTCGCCTTCCTCGGCGGTCTGGTCGCCGATGCCGCGATCCTCGGCACGGGCCGGGAGCACGCCGCCGCCGCGATCCTGGGCACGCTCGGCGTCTGGGTGCTGTTCTGCCTCGTCCTCCAGCTGCGCAGCCACGCCGATCCGGACGAGCGGATGTACGGCCTGATGGCCACCGTCGCCTCCGCCGCGCTGACCGTCGTCGCCGCCGGACACCTCGGCGCCGCCCCGGACGCGGTGGTCGTCGGCGGGGTCGCGGTCGCCGCGACCGTGTTCGCGCGGGCGCTGCCACTGCCCGGGGCGGTCTCCTGGGTCGTCGCCCTGCTCGCTGCGACGGGGTCCGGGATCGCGGTCGGCGGGCTCACCGACCTGGGTGCCTCCGGGGCCCTGCTCGGACTCGGCGTCGGGGTGTGCGCGCTGGTGGGCCTGAGGGCGGCCAGCTACGACTACCCGTCGCGCTTCGTCCACATGACCGCGGGCGTCGCCCTGCCGCTGACCGCCGCCGCCCCCGCGGTCTACCTGCTGGGACGGGCCCTGGTCTGACCCGTGGTGCCCCGGCGCGGGAACCAACCGGCCCCCCGACACGTCGATCTTCGTGTCGGGGGGCCGGAACCGTCTACGGGGGGACACAACCCATGCGAGCACTGCGGATTCTGCTGATCCTGGCCATCGTGCTGGGCGGTGTCTTCGTCGGGATCGACCGGCTGGCCGTGTCGTACGCCGAGTCGGAGGCGGCCAGCCGGGTGAACCTCTCGGCCGGGGACGCCCGGACCGACTCGATCGACGTCGACATCAAGGGCTTCCCGTTCCTCACCCAGGTCGCGGACAAGCGGTTCGACGAGGTCGAGGTGCGGGCGACCGGGGTGAAGGCGACGGCGGGCGACCGGCAGGTCCGGGTCGGCGAACTGACCGTGGCCCTGCGGGACGTGACCGTCACCGGCGACTGGGCGGGTGCGCGCGCCGGCTCCGCGAACGGCACCGCCCTGATCTCCTACGCGGACCTCACCGCCGCCTCGGAGCGGGGCGCGACCGTCGCCTACGGCGAGAACGGCAAGGTGAAGGTCACCGGCAGCGTGACGGTCCTGGGCCGCACCCTGACCCGCACGGTCCTGTCCACGGTGACCGCGGTGAACGGCGACACCATCCGGGTCCGGGCCGACGAGGTGCCGGGCGGCGGCATTCCGGGCCTGGAGGAGCTGGTGCGCGCCCGCACCGACTTCGAGCGGCCGATCGGCATGATCGCCGGCATGAAGGTCGAGAAGGTCGAACCGCGCCCGGAGGGCCTGGCCGTCATCCTGAGCGGCAAGGACGTCGTCCTGGCCGGCTGACGGGGCCGGAAATGACCCCCGTGGCCACATGTTGAGACGGGGTCGTCCGATCCGTAGAAGGTGCAGCGCAAACCTCGGTGCGGGGGCGTGCGGAGCCGCTCCGCGACGTGATCGCGTCTCGCATCTCGGATGATCGCGTCTCAAAATACGACACGCCGGTGACACGGCCGCCTGTCCGTCCCTACGATCGTAGGCATGAAGCGACAGGCGGATCTCACGAAGCGGCGGGCAGTAGACCTGTGCCGCGTCGCCGCCATGCTCTGTCGTTCAGTCTGAGCGGGACTCCCACTCCCGTATTCCTCAGGCCCGTCGACCGAAACCGGTCGGGGCCGCCCCGTGCAGCCGTACCCCCTGTCCGTACGCACGCGACGACGCGTACCGCACCGCACGCACCCCGCACCACCGCAGCACGCCCCCGCACACTGCCCCGGAGGAGAACAGCATGGCTCGCAGCGACGTCCTGGTCGACGCGGACTGGGTCGAGGCCAACCTCGACAACCCGCAGGTCGCCATCGTCGAGGTCGACGAGGACACCTCGGCCTACGAGAAGAACCACATCCGCAACGCCATCCGGATCGACTGGACCAAGGACCTCCAGGACCCGGTCCGCCGCGACTTCATCGACCAGGAGGGCTTCGAGAAGCTCCTCTCGGCCAAGGGCATCGCGAACGACACCACGGTCGTCCTCTACGGCGGCAACAACAACTGGTTCGCCTCCTACGCCTACTGGTACTTCAAGCTCTACGGCCACCAGGACGTCAAGCTCCTCGACGGCGGTCGCAAGAAGTGGGAGCTCGACTCCCGCGACCTCGTCGCCGAGGTGCCCAGCCGCCCCGCCACCGCGTACCAGGCCAAGGCCCAGGACGCCTCGATCCGTGCCTTCCGCGACGACGTCGTGGCCGCGATCGGCGCCCAGAACCTGGTCGACGTCCGCTCGCCCGACGAGTTCTCCGGCAAGCTGCTCGCCCCGGCGCACCTCCCGCAGGAGCAGTCGCAGCGTCCCGGCCACGTGCCGAGCGCCCGCAACATCCCGTGGTCGAAGAACGCCAACGACGACGGCACCTTCAAGTCGGACGACGAGCTCAAGGCCCTCTACGAGGCCGAGCAGGTCGACCTGGCGAAGGACACCATCGCCTACTGCCGCATCGGCGAGCGCTCCGCGCTCACCTGGTTCGTCCTGCACGAGCTCCTCGAGGTCCCGAACGTCAAGAACTACGACGGCTCCTGGACCGAGTACGGCTCCCTCGTCGGCGTGCCGATCGAGCTCGGCGCCAACAAGTAACCCCTCCGGACCCTCCCCCTTCTCCGGACCCCTCGACCGTAAGGACAGAACGACATGTGTGGAGCGCAGCCCGGCGGCCCCGACGCCTCGACGATCAAGCCCGGTGAGACCACCATCCAGGGCTTCGTGACCAAGGACGGCCAGCCCGTCACCGGTTACGTCCGCCTCCTGGACTCGACCGGCGAGTTCACGGCCGAGGTCCCGACCTCCGCCACCGGCCAGTTCCGCTTCTACGCGGCCGAGGGCACCTGGACCGTCCGCGCCCTGGTCCCCGGCGGCACCGCCGACCGCCAGGTCGTGGCCCAGAAGGGCGGCCTGGCCGAGGTCGCGATCGCGGTCTGATCGCCGATGCGCCCCCGCACCGCCCGGTGCCGGGGGCGCCCCACGGGCTTCGCGCCGCCCGGCGCGCCTCCTGCTCAGGGAGGCGGCGCGGTTGCGGAGCCCCACCGAACGGCCGGAGGGCCGTGCCTCCTGGGGGGTTGGACGCCTGAACCAGGACCTGAGGCACGGCCCTCCGGTCTTTGCCGTCCGCGCCCCGGTTCCGGGACGCCGCACCGGTGACGGGCGCCGCGCCCGGTCGTACGCTGGAGGCGTGTACGCACGACGCCGGCGCGTCTACTTCTGGATGATGGGCGCCTGCCTGCTTCTCTTCGTGGGCGCCTGGGCCGTCGTGCGGCTCTTCTCGATGCCGGTCGCCATCGGCATGTGCGTCGTCGCCATGGTCATTCCGCCGGTCGCCGCGATGGTCGCGAACCGTCGGGGCCCCGAGGACCGCTGGTGGGACGACCCCTCCGGGGACCCCCAGTCGGACGAGTGGTGGGACGAGCTCGACGGCAAGAAGCGCCGGGAGCCCTGAGGGCCCAGTCCCGGACCTCCCGAAGCGGGGCCGGGACCTCCCGAAGCGGGGCCGGGAGCGAGCCGACCTCAGTAGACCAGGGCCTGCGTTCCGTCGGCCATCGCCTCCTGGACGAAGACCTGTGCGCCGGCGATGCGGACGCCGTCCAGGACGTCCTTCTCCGTGATCTCGCGACGGGCGGCGCACTGGGTGCAGAGCGTGACGCGCCCGGCCGCCAGGATCGAGTCGATCAGGTCCGGCAGCGGTGCGGCGTGCGGGAGCTCGAACTCCGCCGCCCGGCCCGGGAGGGCGAACCAGGAGGACTCGCCGGTCAGCCAGAGCGAGACCTCGACGCCGCTGGCGACCGCGACGGCGGCCACGGTGAAGGCCTGGGAGCAGCGTTCGGGGGCATCGGCCCCCGCGGTCACCTTGATCACGAGCTTCTTCGGCATACACCGAACTGTAATGCGGAGCCGTGCAACCTCGGCCGTCCCTTCCGTGTCAGCTCTGTGCACGGGTAACGGAATCCGTGCTTCGGGTCTCGTGGGGGGACGCTTGAGCAAGGAAGAAACCATCCAGGACACGGACGCGCCGCCGCCGGAGCCGTCGTCGGAGCAGGCGCCGCCGCCGGAGTCGGAGCCGTCCTCGGCACCGGCTTCGGACGTTGCTTCGGAAGCGGTGGCTCCGGTCCGTCGACCGGGCTCCCGGGTCCTGCGCACCGCCGGTTTGATCGCCGTCGCCGCCGTCATCGGCCTCGTCGGCGGCACCGCCGTCGGCTACGGCATCCAGGCCGAGCGCGAACCGACCCCGCTGCCGGCGTTGAACCAGCAGGGCCTCGCCTACCCGGCCGAGTCGCTGCCCAAGGGGCAGCGGCCCGCCGCGCTCCCGGCCGCGGAGGACCGCCAGACGAAGGCCCGGGGCGACATCCGGAAGCTCCTGCTGCCGGTGCCGGCAGGAGCGAAGAAGAACGAGCACGTGGCCCGCGACGGCTGGATGTCGGTGAGCCGGTTCGCCGAGGGGTTCAACCGGCCGGACAAGGCCCTCGACCACCAGCTGGACCTGGGCGTGCGGCGGATCGCAACCGCTTCCTGGACGACGGGCGCGCACAAGCAGACCGCCGTCCGGCTCATCCAGTACCGCGCCAACGACGTCCTGGGCGCGGAGGAGTACATCGAGAGCCAGCGGCACTACATGCCGGACGACGACTACGCGGGCAACGCAGGCAAGCCCCTCAAGGGCTCGGCCAACGGCCACTACTACGTCTTCCCCGTGCAGCGGGAGGCCGGCTACCTGGACCTGTACGAAGCCCGTGCCTACTTCTACCGCGGTGACATCGCGGTCGCGATCTTCGTGATCGACACGAAGAAGGTCTCCGAGAAGGAGATCCGCTCGCTGGCCGAGCGACAGCTGGAGCGCCTGTGAGTGAGGACCGCAACGACGTGACCGAGCCCGTGACCGAAACCACGCCCGAGCCCGTGACCGAAGCCACGCCCGATCCCGCCCCAGTGGCCGGAACCGGGGCCAAGCGAGGTCTCCGGCGGGTGCTGCTCCGGGTGGTCCTGCCCTCCGCGGTGGCCCTCGGCCTCATCGGCGGTGGCATCACCTACACCGCGGTCACCGTCTCCTCCGCCGACCGCACCGCTCCGACCGAGGTGTGGGCCGAGGACGAGGAGGACGCACCGGGCAAGGATCCGGCCGCCGCCTCGGTGCGGGGCAGGGCCGGAACGCCGCTGGGCAAGCTCCTGCTGCCGCTGCCGGACGGGTTCGAGCTCGGCCCCGACGAGGAGCTGTACGGGAACGACGGCGAGCTCGGCCCCGCGGAGGCCACCGCACTGATGAAGCAGGCCGGCGAGGGCCTCTCCGGCAAGAAGCGCCGCACGTTCGAGAAGGAGGTCGACGCGCTCGGTCTCCAGGGCCTCGGGGTCCGCACCTTCGCCGACCGGGCCGACGACCTCGTCGTCACCCTCCAGCTCGCGCGCATGAAGGACAAGAAGCAGATCAAGGACAGCTACCGGATCCGCAAGGAGGTCATGGACTTCCTGAAGTTCCCCAAGGGCCCCGTGGTGAAGGACCACCGGAACGCGGCCTGCTACGTCGCGCCCGCGGACGATTCGTTGAGCAAGAAGGAACAGGAGGCCGAGCTGGAGCAGATGATCTGCCTCGCGTACGACTCCGAGGTCCTCGTCACGGTCACGGCAGCGGGTGCCAAGCCGTTCGACGAGGCGCGCGTGGCGGACCTGCTGAAGAAGCAGCTCGAACACATCGAGTCTCCGGGGGAGTACGTATGACCGAGCAGATCCAGGACCGGCCCGAGAGCCCGGCCCTGCCGCAGGAAGGGCCGGCGACCGAGGCCGTGGCGACCGAGGCCGTGGCGTCCGAGGCCGTGGCGTCCGAGGCCGTCGTGCCCGAGGCCGTGGCGTCCGAGGCCGTCGTGCCCGAGAAGGCGAAGAAGTCGCGGCGACCCTTGCTCTGGGGAATCCTCCGCTGGACCGCCGCCGTGCTCGTCTGCGGCGGCGTCGGGGCCGGTACGGCCCTGGGGATCACCGCCCTGGAACGCACCGAGGTGCCGGGGCTCGGGACCGAGCCCGACGGGCGCTGGGAGTACCCGAGGCTCTCGCTTCCGGCACTGCCCGAGGACGCCCTGCGGCCGTTCACCGACGGGAACGACGGCGAGATCCACCACGCCGACCTGCGGAAGCTCCTGCTGCCCGCCCCGAACGGAGCCACGGTCGACCCCGAGCTGAAGGGCGGCTGGGTCCCCCTCGACTCCTACCTCGCCCTCCTGACGGAGAAGGACCGGGGCAAGGTGAAGGAGCACCTGGCCGACTCGACGCTCCGGCACGTCGCCGCCCGCGGCTGGACCACGCCCGACGGGACGACCACCCGGATCGACCTGTTGCGGTTCTCGTCCGTGGCGTTCTCCGAGGCGTTCAGGGACGAAGCCATGTTCAAGATCTCGCAGAGCGGTGGGATGCCGTTCGGGGTCGAGTCGGCGAGGGTCGACATGTCCGTGAAGGACATCAGGGTGCCGGGCACCTCCGTGTACGCCTATGCGGAGCAGGAACCGTACGGCCCCGAGCAGACGCGCTGGGCCTACGTCCAGGCCGGGGACACCGTCGCGGTGGTCACCCAGACCCGGAAGGGCGGGACGCTCACCGTGCCGTTCCAGCAGACGGTCGCGCTCCAGGCACAGCTGCTCGGCTAGGCCCAATACCGATAATTTAGGTCGTTTTCCGTCTGGTCGAGGTGGCTCTGGTCGGCGCGACCAGACGGACCGCCGGGGCGTGTGGCCCTGGAGGGCTGTGGTGCTCGACTCGTTTGAGTGCCCAGTGGGACATCTTGCGTTTGATCACGCGCGGGTTGGAACGCAACCGTCCTGCGGGCAGCAGTCGTTCGGTGATCTCGCGCAGTCTCTGGGCGATGGACCGGGCCAGTCGCGAGAGGGGAAAGGGCTGCCTGCCTGGCCTGAGGATGAAGTACGACAACACGAGGACCCGCGGCGGCAGCGAAGGCGACCTCCGTGGTTTCACCACCCCGGACGTGCTGCTCAGGGAGTTGGAGCTCCTGGAGGGTGCGCCCGGCAGCTTCGTGGAGTACGAGAACCGTCACGGGGACGTCTGGCGGATCGAGTGGAACGGGTCGTGGGTGGTCGACGGCAAGTCCCAGGACCACCCGCCGTCCCCGGCGGAGGTCCTGGGAACCCGGAACTGACCGACGGCGAGCGGGAGGTCCTGCTGCTGCTTGCGGCGGGCGAGCAGAACCGCCGATTCGTCCGCCGCCGGTATCGCGGAGCGCACGGTGAGGGCCCGCACCAGCAGTACCGTGCGCGAGCTCGACCTCAGGTCCCGGTGCGGGACGGCGACCCGCACCCGTACGAGGACGACGCCGGGTCAGCCGGGCAGCAGGTCGCCGATCATCTCGATCGCCGTCATCCACAGGGGCTGGGCGCCCGTGCCGAACGCGGCGGCCAGCGCATAGCCGAGGGCCGCGTCCAGCGCCTCCGGCTCGGCGTCCTCGTGCCACTCCACCAGGACCTTTCCGTCGCCGTCGGAGGAGAACTCCCCGAGGCGCGCCCCGGACCGGATCAGCCGGCTGCCCGGGAGGGAGTCGGGCACCAGGCGCCACGAGCGCTCCGCACACCGTACGTCGACGCGGTAGGAGCGTCGGGTCAGCCGGCCCTTGGCGGGGTCGATTACTGCGTCCGCGCCGTCGACGGTCAGGGTGAGCAGTGCGCCGTCACGGGTGCCGACCGGCACGTGGTCCTTGCCTTCCGTCCCCTCGGCCCGCCGCAGTTCGACCCGCGGCACCCGCTCGCCCGACACGGTGACCTCGCCCCGCTCGACATCCAGCCGCACGGTCAGCGCGCCGAACAGCTCGTCCTCCACGACGTGCTCGACGGCGGGCTTCGCCCCGGTCTCCTCGCCCTCGTGCGCGTCGGCACCGGCATCACCGTGGGTGTTGTCGCGGGTGGGGTCCTCGGGGGAGCCGTGCTGGTCGCCGTCGGTGTTCTTGGCGAGCGAGGTCGTGGGGGCCGGGTCCTTCGGCATGGGGGTGTTCCTCCGCTGTGTGGGGCTCTGACGGTGGTCAGTACGTCAGGTAGGACGGAGGGCGGCGCCCTCACGCTCCCGCGCGGCGCGGTTTTGGGTACTGGCCTGTTGCGCCCGGGCTGTTTGAGGAGCTCCATGACCTGCACTACGCCACCCCGACCGGTCGACGTCGAAGCGCTGTTCCCGGAGCTCGCGGCGCACCGCAGGCGGTACGACAACCGCACCGAGGCGGAGCAGGACGAGGACTCCTTCCTGCACGGGTCGGACCTGTCGGTCGCTCCCGGCCGGAAGGTGGGCGGGTTCGCCCCCCTGGGCCGGGGACCCGGTGCCGGTGGAGTGCGAGGACTGCGGCCGTGCGGGGGAGCTGCTCCTGACGGTCGCGAGCCGGGAGTGGGACAACGGCAGTCGCACCTGGATCCCGTGGGAGGACCGGGCGACCGCTGGGGAGACGGACGCGAACGTCCCGACGCACATCACCGCGGGCCGCTGGGGGCTCGATGAACGCCTTCACCTGCCCGGCGGACGCGGACCACGCACCCCGCTTCGTCGTCCGGAGCTAGCCGACGGGTCCCGCCGACGGGCCGCCCGCACCCCGCGAGACCCACCTCACGGGGTGGGCCGGACCCCCGCCCACTAAGCTGGGGTCCGGCCCGTTCCGCCTTCACCGCTCAGTCGAGGAGCACCCCGTGATCGTTTTCTTCGAAACCCTCCTGGTCCTGGTCTGCGTCGGCGTGCTCGCCTTCGCCGGTCTGACCGTGAAGAAGCTGTACCAGGGCCAGCGGTAACCACCACTACAGAACGCCAGAGCTGCTCATGATCGAGATCCCGTCCGACCTCAATCCGGACCTCGTCCCCCTCGCGTTCCTGCTCGGTACGTGGGAGGGCGCCGGCGTCTCCGACTTCCCCGGCGCCGAGAAGTGCAACTTCGGCCAGTCCGTGACCTTCAGCCACGACGGCCGCGACTTCATCGAGTACCACTCGCACGCGTGGGTCCTCGACAACGACGGCAACCAGGTCCGTCCGCTGGAGAGCGAGAGCGGCTACTGGCGGATCGACAAGGACCGCAAGGTCGAGGTCGTCATGGTCCGTGACCAGGGCATCGTGGAGATCTGGTACGGCGAGCTCGCCGACCAGAAGCCGCAGATCGACCTGGCGACGGACGCCGTCGCCCGCACCGCCGCCTCGGGCCCGTACAGCGGTGGCAAGCGGCTCTACGGCTACGTGAAGAGCGACCTGATGTGGGTGGGCGAGAAGGCGACCCCCGAGGTCCCGCTCCGCCCCTACATGTCGGCGCACCTGAAGAAGGTCGTCACGCCGGAGGAGGTCGCGGAGATGGCCCGCAACCTGCCCGACATGCCGGACGACGGCATCGCCTTCTTCCGCTAGGACCGACGGCCGCCCGACCCGGCGGCCCCGCACGCTCGCTCCGGGCCCGTCGATCGACGGGCCCGGCGCCGTGGGACGCCGTCCCGCGGAAGGCAGCGCGTCACCGGCGGTTCGGACCCGTGATCGAACGGCTACCCCGGCACGGGGCCGCCGCTCCTACACTGGAGGGCGTGGTGAGCACCGAGAGCACCGACTGGAAGAGCGATCTGCGGCGTCGCGGCTACCGGCTGACGCCGCAGCGGCAGCTCGTCCTGGAGGCCGTGGACACGCTGGAGCACGCGACTCCGGACGACATCCTCTGCGAGGTCCGCAAGACGGCCTCGGGGGTGAACATCTCCACCGTCTACCGGACCCTGGAGCTCCTGGAGGAGCTCGGGCTCGTGAGCCACGCCCATCTGGGGCACGGGGCCCCGACCTATCACCTCGCGGACCGGCACCACCACCTCCACCTGGTCTGCCGGGACTGCTCCGAGGTGATCGAGGCGGACGTCGAGGTGGCCGCCGAGTTCACCGGGAAGCTCCGTGCGACCTTCGGGTTCGTGACGGACATGAAGCACTTCGCGATCTTCGGGCAGTGCGGGGAGTGTGCCGGGAAGGCCGCCGCCGCCGAGTCGTAGGCTTTTCCCATGAAGAGCCCTCTGCTGTCCCTGCCCGGCGCCGTGCCCGCCGAAGGCCGCGACGAAGGCGTCGCCGCCCACTACGGCGACCTGTTCCGCGAGCAGCGCGCCCTCTCCGAGGGCGACGGCTTCGTCGACCTCTCGCACCGGGGAGTGCTGACCGTCTCCGGCGACGACCGGCTGAGCTGGTTGCACCTGCTCGTCACCCAGCACATGACCGAGCTGCCGCCCGGGCGGGCGACCGAGGCCCTGATCCTCTCCGCCAACGGGCACATCGAGCACGCCCTGTACCTCGTCGACGACGGCGAGACGGTGTGGATGCACGTCGAGCCGGGCACCCGCGAGGAGCTCCTCGGGTACCTGGAGTCGATGAAGTTCTTCTACCGGGTGGAGGTCGTCGACCGGACGGAGGACATCGCGGTCGTGCACCTTCCGGCCGGCTCCATCGGCGAGGCCCCCGAGGGGGTCGTCGTCCGGGAGACCCCGCACGGCCGCGACCTTTTCCTGCCGCGCGCCGACCTGGAGTCCTTCGCCTCCTCGTACGGGCCGGCCGCCGGGCTCCTCGCGTACGAGGCGCTGCGCGTCGAGGGGCACCGACCGCGGCTCGGCTTCGAGACCGACCACCGGACCATCCCGCACGAGATCGGCCTCATCGGCAGCGCCGTCCACCTCCAGAAGGGCTGCTACCGGGGACAGGAGACCGTCGCCCGGGTGCAGAACCTGGGGAAGCCGCCGCGCCGCCTGGTCTTCCTGCACCTCGACGGCAGCGAGGTGCTGCTGCCCGCCCACGGGACGCCGCTGCGGCTGGCCTCGGACGGGCCCGAGGGGCGACAGCTCGGCTTCGTGACGACCGCCGTCCGCCACCACGAGCTGGGACCGATCGCCCTGGCCCTGGTGAAGCGGAACGTACCGGTGGACGCCCCGCTGGTCGCCGGGACGACGGCAGCCGCCCAGGAGACCGTCGTCGAGCCCTGAGTCCCGGCCGGCCGGGACTCACACCTCCAGCAGCACCGTGAACGGGCCGTGGTTCGTGAGCGAGACGCGCATGTCCGCTCCGAAGCGGCCCGTCTCCACCCGTGCGCCCAGCTCGCGGAGGCAGCGCACCACCTCGTCGACGAGGGGCTCGGCGACCGGGCCCGGGGCGGCGGCGTTCCAGGTGGGGCGGCGCCCCTTGCGGGCGTCTCCGTAGAGGGTGAACTGGGAGATCACGAGCAGCGGCGCCTGCACGTCGGAGCACGACTTCTCGCCGTCCAGTACCCGGACGGACCAGAGCTTTCTGGCCAATTGGGCGGCCTTCTCCGGGGTGTCCTCATGGGTCACCCCGACCAGCACGCACAAGCCCTCGCCGGTGATCTCACCGACGGTCTCCCCTGCGACGACGACGCTCGCGCCGTCGACCCTCTGCACCACTGCTCGCATGCCCACCAACCTATCCAGCGGATCGCGCTCCGGAGGACGAGGGGCCGAACGGGTGCAGAGCGCCTGCACGCGCACGTGCAGGAATGGCACCATGCGTGTCAGGCGGTGCGGCTCCGCACCGGTCGAGGGGACGAATACTCATGAGTGCACCTGGCACCGGGCCGACGCCGCCCGGCCCCGTACCACTGACACGAGTCGGTGGTTCCTCCGTCGCACGCCCGCCCGTGCAGCGGACCGCCGAACCAGACCTGCCGGACCGGGCCCGGCCGGAGCTCGGCGCGCTGCGGCTGCCCGAGCTGCGCGCGCTCCGGCGGGACGCCCAGAGCGACGAGGCCGACCTGAGCTACGTGCGGCGGATGCTGCAGGGCCGGATCGACATCCTGCGGGCCGAGCTGGCGCGGCGGACCGATCCGGAGGCCCCGGTCCTCGACCGGCTCTCCGAGATCCTCGCCGACGTGCCCTCGCGGCAGCGCAGCTCGGCCCGGCACGTCACGCTGTCGACGCCGCGCGGCGAGGAGTACCGGCGGCTCGCGACCGAGATGCTGTCGGAGGTCGAGCTGTCGGACCTCACGGCCCGGACCGACGAGGAGCTGCACGCGGCGATGGGCCGGCTCGCGGGGTACGAGCAGCAGGTCTCGCGGCGCCGCCAGCACCTCCAGCGGACCGCCGACGACTGCAGCGCGGAGATCGCCCGCCGCTACCGAGAGGGCGAGGCCCAGGTCGACGACCTGCTGGCCTGAGGCGCGTGGGCCGCGGGGAAACCCGGGTGCGGGCCGGCCGGTGCCGTGCGTAGGGTCGGAGCATGAGCGTCGACGTGCGTGCGGTGACGGAGTCCCAGTTCCACGACTGGCAAAGGGCCTTGCGCACGGGCTTCCTGCGGACACCGGTCGTCTCCGACGCCGAGGTCGCGGACCGGCTGGCGCACGTGGACCTCGCCCGGACGCTCGGGGCCTTCGACCGGGACCGGATCGTCGCCACCTTCCGGTCCTTCCGCCAGGAGGTCAGCACGGTCGGCGGCGGCAGTCTGGCCGCCGATGCGATCACCCAGGTCACGGTGGCCCCGACGCACCGCAGGCGCGGCCTGTTGAGCCGGATGATGGCTGCGGACCTCGCCGCCGCGAAGGAGCGGGGCGACGCGGTCGCGACGCTGATCGCCGCCGAGTACCCGATCTACGGCCGGTTCGGCTTCGGCCCGGCGAGCTGGGTCACCGAGTGGAGCGTGGACGTGCGCCGGACCGGCCTCGATCCGCGCCGTTCGGGTCGCCCGGAGGACGGCGGCCGGATCGACCTGACGGAGGGTGAGGAGATCCGCAAGATCGGTCCCGAGCTGCACCGCCGACTGGCCGGCGTCCGGGCCGGCGTCACCAACCGCGACGCGCGCGGCTGGGAACTCGGCACCGGGCTCGGTCACCAGAGCGAGCCGTGGCGGGAGCCGTACTACGCGGTGTACCGGTCGGAGTCCGGCGAGGTCGAGGGGTACGCCGCGTACACCGCCGACGACAAGTGGGGCGACGCCAAGCAGCCGATGAACACGGCGACCGTCCGGGACCTGATCGCGGTCACCCCGGCGGCCGAGCGCGCCCTGTGGCTCTACCTCTGTTCGATCGACTGGGTCGTCACGGTCCGCTCCGGCTACCGGGCGCCCGACGAGCTGCTGCCGTTGCTGCTGCCGGACCCCCGGGCGGCCAGGGTGCTGACGCACGTGGACATGCTGTGGGTCCGGGTCCTGGACGTGGCCCGGGTCCTCCAGGGCCGTGCGTACCCGGTGGAGGGCAGCCTGGTGCTCGACCTCGGGGACCGGGACGGCCTGGCGGGCGGGCGCTACCGCCTCGACGCCTCCCCGGCGGGCGCGGCCTGCGTCCGCACCACCGAGTCCGCCGACCTCGCCTGTGACGTCGCGGAACTGGCCGTGCTCGCGTTCGGTGACGAGTCGGCGGTGCGGCTGGCCCGGCTCGGGCGCGTCGAGGAGCAGACGGCGGGGGCGGCGGCCCGCGCCGACCTGCTGTTCCGCACCCCGCTGCGACCGTTCTCGCCGGACATCTTCTGAGCCCGCGCGTCCCGAACCGCCCGGGGCTCCCCGCCGCCGGGACCGCCCCGCCGCCGGGGCCGTCTCAGGCCTTGCGGGGCTGGGAGAAGCGGATCATGTTGCCGGCCGGGTCGCGGAAGGCGCAGTCCCGGACGCCGTAGTGCTGGTCGACGGGCTCCTGGAGCACCTCGGCGCCGGCGGCCCGGATGCGCTCGAAGGTGGCGTCGACGTCCTCGGTGGCGAAGATCGTCCCGCGCAGCAGGCCCTTGGCGAGGAGGTCCTTGACCGCCTGCCGGTCCGCCTCGGAGGCGCCGGGGTCCGGGAGCGGGGTCTCCAGCACGACCGACACGTCCGGCTGTGCGGGCGAGCCCATGGTCACCCAGCGCATGCCCTGGTAGCCGACGTCGTTGCGGACTTCGAGGCCGACCGCGTCGCGGTAGAAGCCGAGCGCCTCGTCGGCGTCGTCGACGGTGATGAAGCACTGGGAGAGGGTGATGGTGTCCATGCCGTCGACGCTACGGCGCGGCGTTCGCTCCCGCTTCTCCGTTCCTGATCGGTTCGGCACCGGGGTCGAGGGGCGGCGTGCCGTTCCGCACCGGTCGGGTGTGCACCTTGGCGACGCACGCCGGAACTGCGGCGTCCTCTGCGTGGCTGCGGGCCCGGTAGGCGCTCGGGGTCTCCCCGACCAGCTCGGTGAAGCGCGAGCTGAACGAACCGAGCGAGGTGCAGCCCACCTCGAAGCAGACCTCCGTGACGGACAGGTCCCCCCGCCGCAGCAGGGCCTTGGCCCGCTCGACGCGGCGGGTCATCAGATAGCCGTACGGGGTCTCGCCGTAGGCGGCGCGGAAGCTGCGGGCGAAGTGCCCCGTCGACATCAGGGCGACCCGGGCCAGGGCCGGCACGTCCAGCGGCGACGCGTAGTCGCGGTCCATGGTGTCCCGCGCGCGGCGCAGTCTCTTCAGGTCGTCCAGGTCCACGCCCCCAGGATGTCACCGTCCGGCCGCGGAAAGGCCCGAACGGCCTTGCGGGAGGAGCCGGTCGCGTGCGGCTTCGAACGCGGGGCGGGGCGCACGGCCTTCCTGCTCAGGTGTGGTGTTCGGTGGGGAAGCCGGTCCAGCGCAGTTCTGCGGGCAGGTGCCGCATGTCGTTGTGGAGCGCCAGGGAGGACGGCATGCCGGGTGCGTAACGGATCACCGTCAGGGCCGCGTTGCCGTGGTTGAGCCCCATCCAGCGCCACTCGGGTGCGTCGAGGGCGGCGCGGACCAGCCAACCGACGAGGAAGTTGTGGGTGACGACCAGCTCGTGGCGGGGGTGGTCACCACGGACCGGACCGGTGAACTCTGCGAGCGCCTCCCGGGCCAGCGCCGGACCGCGTTCGCGCTCCTCCTCGGGCAGCCGTGCGAGGAAACCGAGCATCCCGTCGGCCGAATCCGGCGGCAGTTCCGCCCGCGTGGGCAGGTGGGGGACGTAGTCGCCGGCCAGTTCCGACTGGCGCAGCGGGACGGCGTCGAGTTGTGCGCCGACCAGTCGGGCGGTCTGTCGGGCCCGGGGCAGCGGCCCGTGGTGGATCACCGAAAGGGGGACGCCCCGCAGGCGTTCGCCGAGGAGAACGGCTTGGCGGCGGCCGTTTTCCGTCAGGCCCGTTCCGTCCGCCGAGGCTTCGGCGTGCCGGGCCAGGTAGAGGTGCCGAGCGGCGGTGTCCGTCATGTTCCTCGCTCCGTCGTCGTCCGGACTTCTTGTCGTGGGGACGGACGTCGGGATGCGGGGCCGTGGTTTCGTCGCGGCGGTCCCGGCCGGTTGGGGCCGGGACCCGACTACCTGTACGCCTCCTGCGACCGCAAGGCCACCTACCGGAGGTTTGCCGAGGGTGACGCGATGCTCCTCGACCGATTCACCGGTGCCAGGGTCCAGCCGAGTCTCGGCCAGCGCCGGGATTTCGCCGAGCTGACCGCCGCCAACGAGCTGGATCTCGCAGCGGTCAGCCCGAAGATCCGAACCGAGCACGGCGCCAGCCTGCTCAGGCTGTTCGCCCGGTGGCGCCCCCTGCTGTCCGAGTCGGCATGGGCGCACTGCCGCAACGCGTTGGGCTAACCGCCAGCGAGCCTCTTCCGCCCTGAGCCGGAGGGTGGAACGGGCTGGTCAGCGGGTGTGGTGACGAGGCACCTTGAAGAGGACCAGACCCCTCGTCCGGGTGGTTGCACGCTCCGGCACGATCCCCCCGTCGCCACGCCATGACTCGTAACCGCTGAGCCGAGGCAAGGGGCTTTCGGCAGGGCTCGTAAGGTGTGGGCATGTGGACCCAGCACACCCAGGCTCTGTGATCACGAGGCGTTGAGGGCGATGCCGTAGGGCGTCGCCCTCCTTGGTGTGCCTGTCACGTGGTTCCTCTTCCTTGCGTCGCCCGCACGGGGGCGGCGCGATGCCGGCTCCCGTTCTTCTTGGGACGGCGACTTCTGCGAGCGCGTACGGGCACGGTCCTTTCCCTTCGCCGTTGCCAGGAGTGCCTCGTGCCTGCGTTGTTTCCCCCTGCCCTCGAACCGTTCCTCGACGTGCTGCGCTGCCCGGTATGCCGCGCCCGTCTCCGACCCGCCCGCGGCTCACTGCGCTGCCGGGCGGGCCACACCTTCGACATCGCCCGTCAGGGCTACGTCAGCCTCCTCACGGGCATCCGCGCCACCAGCGGTGACGACGCCGCCATGGTTCAGGCCCGAAACCGGTTCCTGTCCACCGGCAGGTACGCCCCGATCCGCCAGACCCTGACCCGCATGACAGCCGATGTCCTGCCTGGTCAAGGCGCGGTCGTGGACATCGGATGCGGCACCGGCTACTACCTGGCCGGCGTACTCGATCAGCTGCCCGGTGCCTGCGGCTTGGGGGTGGATGCGTCAGTACGCGCCCTGCGTTCGGCGGCCCGGGTCCATCCGCGAGCTGCTGCGGCGAGCTGGGACGTCTTCCGCCCCTTCCCCGTGGCTGACCGGGCGGTCGACGTCGTGCTGGACGTGTTCGCCCCGCGCAACCCGGCCGAGTTCCACCGGGTGCTCCGTCCGACCGGCCGGTTGATCGTGGTGCGCCCCGTCGAGCGGCACCTGGTGGAGCTACGGGGCAAGGTCCCCGCGATGGTCGCGATCGACCCGGACAAGGAACAGCGCCTGCAACAGGCGTTGAACCCCTACTTCGAGGCCGCCGGTACCCAGCACGTCGAATACACCGCACCCCTGACCGGGCAAGAAGCCATCGACCTGGTGGGGATGACACCGAGCGCACGCCACCTGACCCACGCGGACCTGAGCGATCACGGTTCCCTACCTGACCGGGTCACCGTCTCCGTGCTCGCCACCTCCTACCGGCCGCGGTGACCACGAGCGGCGGACGCGCCTGCTGACCGACGAACCCATGGGTCCGCCTGGCGCCCCGCCTTCTCGGGCAATTCGGGGAAGGCGGGGCGTCCGCCCGCAGGCCGTCGCGCTCTCCCCCGATCAACAGGAGCGGAGGCATCGCCCTCGCGGACAGACGGCCCGGGGGGAACAGCTCGCCGAGCAGGTCGTCCGGGACCTGTTCACTGCACACCGCAGGCCCGGTGGGAAACCGCAGATGGACCGGGAACGGACACCTGCTGTCCTGTCTCAGATAACTGTGGGCAGGGCGAGGTTCTGACCTGCGGTGCCTACGGTTGAGTGGGACAAGTTGGCGGTCGGTGTCCCGCTCAACCGTAGGCAGCGTGGTGGTTCACCCGCGGAGCCAAGCCAGCAGGCGCCGTGGAGTCGGTCGCCATGTACTGGCCAGTATGGATCGGGGGGCCGATTTGGCTTTCCTGACTTGCAGGGCGATTCGGTATTCGTCTGCCTCGCGGATGAGTTCATGAGAGCGGATTTGGTGCAACTCGAAGTGCATGCCGCTCGCTCCTACTGCTGGAGCTCCATGACATCGGCGACCACGCAGCTGACGTTGTCGGGGCCGCCGGAGTCGTTGGCGAGGGCGATGAGTTCGTGGACCGCGTGTTCGGGCCCGCTGGCGTCGGAGAGCACCCGGCGGATCTCTTCGGCCGGCACGACGGCGGACAGGCCGTCCGAGCAGAGCAGGTAGCGGTCCCCCTGTCGGGCGTCGCGCAGGCGCACGTCGGGCGTGGAGTCGGCTCCTTGGCCCAGGGCGCGGACCAGTAGCGACCGCTGGGGGTGGGAGGCGGCTTCTTCCGGGCTGAGTCGTCCTTCGTCGACCATCGCCTGCACCAGGGTGTGGTCCTGGGTGATCTGGAACAGCCTTCCACCACGCAGCAGGTAGACGCGGGAGTCCCCGATGTGGACGAGGGCCAACTGCGACCCGGTCCAGAGCATCGCGGTGAGCGTGGTCCCGGCGTCTTCGGGGGAGGGGCCGGGTGCGGAGACGCCGTGCACGGCCTGCTCGGCCCGGTCGATCGCGTCTTCGAGGACGTCGAGGAGGTTTCCCGCCGGGACGTCGTCGGTTTCGAGGCGCTTGAGCGCGTCGACGGCGGCGGCGCTTGCGGGGGCACCTCCGCTGCCGTAGCCGTCGGCGACGGCGAGCAGGCGGGACCCCGCGTAGACGGTGTCCTGGTTGCTCTCGCGGACGAGGCCGGTGTCGGAAAGGGCGGCGTAACGGATGCCCAGGGGCTTGGCGGTCGGTGCCACGGCGGGGTCCTTCCAGGAAAGGTGGTCGACGAGGAAGGCGGCCAAGTCCCGCCGTGCGGCCGTGTCGGCTTCGACCTGTGCCCAGAACGCACGGACCTCTTCGGCCGCCGGGCCTGCCGCCAGGGCGCAGACCTGCTGGATGCGGGCGAGGGGCATCCCGAGCCGTCGGAGCCAGGCAACCAGCCGGGCCCGATCCAGTTGCTCCGGTGCGTAGAGGCGGTAGCCGGTCAGCGGGTCGACGCGGGCGGGAGTCAGAAGGCCGAGCTCGTCGTAAAGACGTAGCGCCTTCGGCGACAGCCGGGACGCCTTCGCGAACGTCCCGATGGTCAGCAACTCCATGTCCGTTCCTCCTCGTGCCGGGCACGTCGCCCGGCCCCACCGATGCTGCGGGCTCCCCCAAGGTGAAGGTCAACCGAGAGCCCCGTCGGTTCTGTTCGTGAGTCACGCCGTGGCTTTGTACACGAGATCGGGGTTCTGGCACAGATTTTGGGGAGCCGTCGCGGAGAGTCATCGTGGTGTTCGATGATGTGGGAGGTTGAGCCTCGGCTCCACGCCTATTGTTCTGCCTCACCGAACTTTGACGGTGGTCCGACGATGCTGGCATTCAGCGCATGGACCTGTGCTGGGTCGAGGTGGAGTTCGTACGCGGTGTAACACTCGCTGATCTCTGTTCCTACGGCAGCGCCACATGGGCACAGCCGGTTCAGGCCGCTCTGCCCATGCCAGCCGCAGCAGCCTGTGTGATCCCCCTCAAGGTCGGGCAGCAGGTCAGGTGCGTCGTCGGGATGGAGGACGAACGTGTTTCGGGGACCTGCGGAAGTCAGGAACCCGTCTCCATCCGGATCGCCGACACAAGGCCCGCCGGGAAACACCGCGACGGGTTCGTCGGTCGGCAGGAACGGAGCTCCCCATGGCTCGGGCTCCAGGGCATAGAGCCCCGCATGCATCGTGGCCGGGGCCCGGCGATACCCGTCAGGTCCAATTTGCCCGTCGAACTCTGGTCTGACCAGGGTCTCGGACAGCTGCACAACCCTGGTCAGAGGGCGGGCGCAGGCGGCACACACAAAAATGATCACAAGAAGTTCTAGCCCGCCGAACCCGCATCAGCAAGACGCTACCTCCAAGCTATTGCAGCAGGATCATCTTCCGGAGCAGGTGGAAGCCGGCTCGGCCATAAAGCTGCCTCTTGATCTTTTTGATGCGGTTCACGGCGCCTTCGATGCTGCCCGAGCTCCAGTCCAGGGTGAGGCCCGCGGTCACGGCGTCGAGGTCTCGGTGCAGGTGGAGTGCGAAGCCGGTGAGGCCGGGCAGCCGGCTGGCGTCGACTGCGTCGATCCAAGCAGGGAGGGTGGCGCCGAGGCGGTCGGTGAGGATCTCGCCGAAGTCGCGGACGTGGCCGGCGGCCGTGTCCAGTTCGGGGCAGCGGGTCAGGACGTCCTTCAGACCGGCCCGGTCCTCCTCGCTCAGGGACGTGGGGTGGCGTGTGAGCCAGCCGGTCACCTGCCGCACCGTCGGCGGCCGTGGCGGTGCGGCGGATGGAGCCTCGCGCAAGGTGGCGATGTGTGCTCGGACCATGCCGTAGGTGACAGGAGCGTGCTCGGCGACCAGCTCGCCGTGCAGCCGGGTGACGCTGGTGCATCCCTCGGCGAATCGTCGTTCCAGGTAGGGCTTGTAGGGGTCCAGCCTGCTGGGCCGGGGCCGGTTCTCGCGGATGGTGTCCTGCCAGCGTGCCGCGTTTGCGTACCGGAGCACCGTATTGAGGCCCCAGCCCAGGTGTCGGGCGATCGCCCGGCGCGAGTGGCCCTGGGCGAGCATCTCGTGGACCAGGGCGTGTGCGGCCTTCTTGCGCTCGGCCCGACGGCCAGCGGGCTCCGCTTCGTTCTGAGGCGGCTGGGGAGCCAGCTGTGTGTCCTGCGGCAGGGTGCCGAGGGGCGTCGGATTGCGCAGGCAGTCGCGGTGGGCGGCGACCCAGGTCTCCACGGCCCGGCCGAGGCCCTGCCACAGATGGAACCGGTCGGCGACCTGCAGAGCGTCGGGGGCGCCGCGCCGGGCACCCTCGCCATAGGCGCCGGCCCGGTCCCGACAGATGATCTCCACGCCGGGATGGCGGATCAGCCAGGCGGCCAGCGGTCCGGCCTCGCGGGTCGGGAGCACATCGACCACGCGATGGTCTTCGACGCTGGTCAAGACCGTGGAGTAGGTCTGGCCGCGACGGATCGCGAAGTCGTCCACGCCCAGAACCCGCGGCGTGCTGCATCGCGGATCGGGCAATGCCATGACCCTGCGTAACAAGGTCATCCGCCCCGCACCGAAGCCGAGCTGGGCAGCCAGCCGAGCGCCGGCCCGTCCCGCCAGGGCGAGCCCCACCCGCTCCAGAGCGCGGTTGAGCCGCGTGGTGAGCCGTGCGTACGGGGCGGCCAGTCGCGAAAACGGCTCGACGAATGTCCGGCGTGGACAGTCCGCCGACCCGCAGATGAAACGCCTGACCGTCAGCCGGATCACAAAGCCCCGATCAGCGAGCGGAAGATCCTTCAGCCTGCGCTGGTAACGATCGTGGACTCGATCCGAGAAGAGGCCGCAGTCCGGACATGCCGCCGCGACCGCGCGACCGCGCGACCTCTCGCCACCGCCTCGACCGTGCCGAACGCGGCCGTGGCCGCCTCGACCTCCACCTCGTCGATCCCCTCGAACACCAGCGAATCCAATAACAGTGCATCGATCTGCATGACCAGCACCATCACCGTCCACCGCCGACCAGGGCAGCGAACGGAATGCACCTGAGGGAGCGTCACTTTGGGCCGTCAGACGACAAGGCGCACGCCGTCTCGCGCGAGCCAGTCCCTCGCAATCGAACATCGAGGTAACGCTCCGCGACGGCTCCCCAAGATCTGTGCCAGAACCGAGATCGGGAGTCGTTTGTCGACGAGCGCGGGAGGCACCCCGTTGGCGGGCAGGTCAATGTTCACGAGTTTGGGGCCAGTCCTGGCCGGCTGTCACCTCGCGTGTGATGCGACGCCACTGGTCCTCGCCGCCGGGTAGGGGCCAGGCCCAGGTCGGCTGTTCCGCGGTGTTCAGGTCGTGCAGGAGACGGGCGAGCTGCGGGCCGGCCGTGGCGGCGCCGTCCGGGACGGTGGGGCCGTGGACGTTGCGGAGTTCGGCGAAGCGCGCCAGTTCGTCCTCGTAGAAGCCCACGGCCTGATCGATGCGCACGGCCAGGTCATCGCGCGGCACCGTGCGGTGCAACTGCAGCAGCGGAGGTTCCACGGATTCGGCGATCGCCGCGGCGAGCCGCGCGTGCCCGTCCAGGATCAGATGGCAGTCCAGGCCGCTGACCCACCACAACAGGACGGGCGGGAGCGTCCCTTCACGGGCCTGCTTGCGGTACGCCTTGACCCGGCTGTCGTCGGCACCGGGCATGGGCCGCAGGGGAAGGACCTCCCACGAATGAGAATGGAGGTACCAGTCGATGAGGCCGTCTGGATGGCCGTCGACGAGCATCGAGCTCCAGTGCTCGGCATGAGAGGTGCCGGGATGATTCCAGCGGCGGAGCGGACTGTCGCCTGAGAGCAGCCATCGGCCTTCATGCAGCGGGCTGTGTGGTGAGTCGATGAGGTACTGCGAAAAGCGGTGCGCCCACCGCTGTGGGCTTCCCGCCAGGGCACGCCCCACATCGGCGCGCAACGGCGGGACGAACGAGCGGTACTCGTGGGTGCGCCAGAAGTGCACGCCCTGGAGCTGCCCGTCGACAACGGCGATCAACACAGGCTGCGACATCTGGGAGACCAGGAGTTGCGGCCCGGCGCTGAACACGCACAGCCCCGGCTGGTGGGGGTCCTGTGCGTCGAGGGACAGGCCCACCCACGTGCCATCGTCCCTCGTGACATCGCTGCGTTGCATGCCGAGAGCGTAAACGGCTGACGCGGTAGACCCCGATGGCTCCCTTGGCCGGTCGACACGACCCACACACTCCACGAGGCAAAGCTCAACTGGCGCGACTGCGACTGCGACTGCCTGGTGACAGACGTCCCTGCGAAGTGACGGCTATCGCTGCGAGGCACAGCACGGGCCCCGCCGCCCGGGGTGACTATTGCAAGCAGTTGCTTGCAATAGCTAGCAAGAGCTGGCATGGTCGGAGCATGGCATCGCTCAACGTCGGCAACCTCGGCGAGTACCTCCGCGAGCAGCGGCGGACCGCGCAGCTCTCCCTGCGTCAGCTCGCCGACGCCGCCGGGGTGTCGAACCCGTACCTGAGCCAGATCGAGCGCGGGCTGCGCAAGCCCAGCGCCGAGGTCCTCCAGCAGGTCGCCAAGGCCCTGAGGATCTCTGCCGAGACGCTCTACGTGCGCGCCGGGATCCTGGACGAGAAGGAGCGGGAGGAGCTGGAGACGCGCGCCGTCATCCTGGCCGATCCCTCCATCAACGAGCGCCAGAAGCAGGTGCTGCTCCAGATCTACGACTCCTTCCGCAAGGAGAACGCCGCCGAGGCCGCCGCACAGGCGGCGGAGGTCGCGCCGGACGCCGCCCCCGATGCCGCACCGCCGTCGAGCTAGCACGTCACATCCGGGAGGACCACCAGCATGGCCATCATCGACGAACTGCGTACCCCCCTCTACTTCGCCGCCGGCACCGCCGACCTCGCCGTGCAGCAGGCCAAGAAGGTTCCCGGCCTGATCGAGCAGCTCGCCGCCGAGGCGCCCGCGCGGCTGGACGCCGTGCGGAAGACCGACCCGAAGGCCGTGCAGGAGAAGGTGACCACGCAGGCCAAGGAGGCCCAGGCCACCGTGCAGTCGAAGTTCGCCGAGGTCGTCGGCGGGCTGGACACCGACTTCAAGAAGCTCGGCGAGACCGCCCAGGACCTCGCCCTCCGGGGCGTCGGCGTCGCCGCCGAGTACGCGGTCAAGGCGCGCGAGAAGTACGAAGAGGTCGCCGCCCACGGCGAGGACGCCGTCCGGGCCTGGCGGGGCGAGGCCGCCGAGGAGATCACCGAGATCGCCGTCGTGGTCGAGCCGGAGCCGAAGGCGCCGGCCGCGGCCGCAGAGGCCGAGGCAACGCCCGAGGTGACTGCCGAGGCCGCGCCCGAGGGCAAGAAGGCGTCCACCCGGAAGCCCACCGCCCGCAAGGCCCCGGCCAAGAAGACCGCTGCGCCCGCCGAGAAGGAGTAGGGCCGGGCACCAATGCGGGTACCCGGCGCGTTGTACCGGGTACCTTGACCGCGAGGCGCTCTCTTCCCATCCTTCCTAGGCGGTGCTCAGCATGTTGCGCGCGGGATTCGACTCCCTTCTGTTCCTGGTGATGTTCCTGGTCTTCACCGGCTTCGCCGTCGCCGCGCTCGTCTTCGCCGCCATGGCACGCGAGGACGCGTATCGCGCCGCCGACAAGAAGACGAAGAAGTTCTGGCTGATCATCCTCGGCATCAACCTCGGCCTGAACCTGTTGCTGCCGATGCTGTTCCTGCAGATCGCGGGGCTCATCGCGGCCATCGTCTTCATGGTGGACGTGCGTCCCGCGCTCGCCCAGGTCTCCGGCGGGGGCCGGGGCCGCCGCGGCGGGGGCTCCAGCAGCGACGGGCCGTACGGCCCCTACAACGGCGGCCGGTAGCGGCCGGTCGGTACGCACGGCACACGGGGCAGGGCCCGGGGCGAGTCCCCGGGCCCTGCCCCGTGTCCGGCCGTTTCCGTGCTCGGGAGCCTAGCTACGGCCCCGGCCCCGGCCCTTGTCCCGGCCCTTGTCCCGGTTCCGGTCCCGCTCCAGGGCCAGCACCGCCACGTCGTCCGTCAGCTCGCCGCCGTTCAGCGCCCGGACCTCGGTCACGGCCGCCTCCAGGAGCTCCTCGCCCCGCAGGCCGGCCGCCAACTGCCGGTTGATCATCCCGACCATCCCGTCCTGACCGAGTCGCGGCGAGCCCGGGCCGGCAGAACGGCCCTCGATCAGCCCGTCCGTGTACATCAGCAGGGTCCAGGCTCCGCCCAGCTCGACCTGGCGGCGCGGCCAGCGGGCGCGCGGCAGCAGTCCGAGGGCCGGGCCGCCGTCCTCGTACGGCAGCAGCTGGGCCGCCCGCCCGTGCCGGGCGATCAGCGGGGTGGGGTGGCCGGCCAGGCAGAGCCCGGCCCGGCGCCCGTCGGGGGCGATGTCGACGGTGCAGAGGGTCGCGAAGATCTCCTCGCTCTCCCGCTCGTGCTCCAGGACCTGCTGCAGCGTCGACAGCAGCTCGTCCCCGCACAGGCCGGCGAAGGTCAGGGCCCGCCAGGCGATCCGCAGCTCGACGCCGAGTGCGGCCTCGTCGGGGCCGTGTCCGCACACGTCGCCGATCATGGCGTGGACCGTGCCGTCGGGCGTGCGGACGGTGTCGTAGAAGTCCCCGCCGAGCAGGGCGCGGGAGCGACCGGGGCGGTAGCGGGAGGCGAACCGCAGCTCGGAGCCCTGGAGCAGCGGGGTGGGCAGGAGACCGCGTTCCAGGCGGGCGTTCTCCTGGGCCCGCAGCCGTGACTCGGCCAGCTTCACCTGGACGACGTCGGCCCGCTTGCGTTCGACGGCGTACCGGATGGCCCGGCTGAGCAGTCGCCCGTCGAGCTCCTCGCGGAAGAGGTGGTCCTGGGCGCCGACCCGTACCGCCTCCGCCGCGAGCTCGGCGTCGGCGGAGCCGGCGAGCGCCAGCACGGCGTGGCGCGGGGCGAGCCGAAGGATGTGCCGCAGCGGGGCGAGCGGATCGTCCTCGACGGCCGTCCGCGGATCGTGCAGGGAGAGGTCGACCAGGACGCAGTGGACGTCGTCGGTGAGGAGCCGCTCGGCCTCGGTGAGGTTCCGGGCGGTGCGGATCCGCACCCGGGTGCCGGCGGCGTCCGCGGCGTCCAGCATTTCGGGTACGGCGAGCACACCCGCCGGGTCGTCCTCGACGACCAGGAGGGTGAGGTCGGTGCGATCGGTTCCTGTGACTGTGCCTGTCATGGGAGTGGCGTCCATGGGAGTGGTAGCGCCGGGTCCCGCAGCGGCAGAGACGTTTCTCTGGCGCGGTACGGATACGGGCATCGGTCCGGGTTCCTTCCCTCCCCCCGAGGGTGCGCAGGGCGCCGGGTGGCGTCCCGCCCGTCCCGGACCATAGCGGTAGGGCGGTGCGCAACGGAATGGTGATCAACCCATGAGTACGCGCGTCGTGCTTGGCATATGCCGCGGAAGGGGAGGTACTTGCCCCCGCGCGGTCCGTGCGGGGGCTCCGGGCCCATGAGAAAGGTCACGCCCCGGGCGTCCGGGGCGCGCGGTGTCCTGCGTCACGAAGGGCGGACGACTCCGAGGATCTCCATGGATCCCGCACCCGCGAGGGTCACGTTCCGCCCCGGGCGCGGTGCGTGCACGATCGTCCCGTTTCCGACGTACATCCCGATGTGGCTCGCGTCCTTGTAGTAGACGATCAGGTCGCCGGGCCGCATGTCCTTGACGTCCACGTGCGGCAGCAGCCGCCACTGCTCCTGCGAGGTCCGCGGGATGTTCCTGCCCGCTGCGCCCCAGGCGCTCTGGGTCAGGCCGGAGCAGTCGTACGAGCCGGGCCCCTCGGCCCCCCACACGTACGGCTTGCCGATCTGGGCCGTGGCGAAGGCGACGGCCTTCTTGCCCTCCGGCGTGGCCCCCGTCTTCGTCCCGTCGAGGACGCCGGTGTCGAGCCAGGCCGCCTGGGCCCGGGAGCGGGCCTCTTCTTCCAGGCGCCGCAGCCGCTCGCGTTCCTCGGCCTCGAGCTGGTCCTCCAGCTTCTCGGCGGCGGCGATCTTCTCGTTGATCTCCTTCTTCGCCTGGGCCTGCTTGACGCGGTCGGCCTCCAACGTGGTCCAGTTGGTGCTGGCGTCCTTGGCATAGACGTCCAACTCGGCCTGGGTGCGGGTCATCTCGCCCAGGAGGTCGCTGGTGGCCTTCGCGCCGGCCTTGAGGCGACCGGCGTTGTCCAGGAAGAGCTGCGGATCGTTCGTGAGGACGAGCTGCGCGCCGTCGGGGAGCCCGCCGTTGCGGTACTGGGCCCGGGCGGCGGCGCCGGCCTTCGCCTTGAGGACGGAGATCTTCTCCCGGCCTTCGACGATCATCCGGGCGAGCTCGACGATCTCGGCGGACTGCTCCTCGGCCCTCTCCTCGGCGAGGTTGTACGCGTCGGTCGCGACGGCGGCCTGTCGGTACAGGGTCTCGATCTCCTGGCGCACCTCCTCCAGGCTCTTCTTCGGCGCGGGAGGGGGGAGCGGTGCGGCCGAGGCCTGGAGGGTCAGCGCGGGGGAGGCCAGCACGGTCAGGGCGCAGATCACGGTGATCGCGGCGATGGCGTGGCGGCGTCGGTTCACGAGCTCCCCCTCGAGTGACCCAGATGTGATTTACCGTCAGTAACCCGAAGGTGACTTCGGCGATAGTGCCATGGGAAACCGGAAAGTAACAGAGGAATCCGTGGCCTGTCGGGCCGGCTCCTTCCACAGGGACGAGGGAAACGGGCGTGGCGTTCCCCCGGTGGGGGGAAAAGCGGGAAAACGGCGGGAGCCAAGAACGGAGACCGAGGAGGAAGGCCGTCTCCACCCCGGACCGTCTCCACCCCGGACCGTCGGAGCCCGGGCCACCGCCGACATCCGGGCCACCGCTATCGGTCCGGCCACCGCCATCGGCCCGGCCACCGCCATCGGCCCGGCCACCGCCATCGGTCCGGTCGCCGTCATCGGTCCGGTCGCCCTCAGCGCCCGGGCCACCGCCGTCGATCGACGGGCGTCACCCCTGCGGTGCCAGCGCTGCCCACCGGACCGACACCTCGCCCTGTCGCCAACGGCGCGGACCGTCCGTCAGCGGCCAGTCCGCCGACAGGTCCCGCACGGAGCGGATCCACCGCTGCCGGGCCCCCAGGGAGGCGTACGGGGCGGCAGCCGCCCAGGCCCGGTCGAAGTCCCGCAAGAAGGCGTGCACCGGCTCGCCCGGCACGTTCCGGTGGATGAGTGCCTTCGGCAGCCGTTCCGCGAGGTCCGAGGGGCGGTCCAGCGAACCGAGCCGGGTCGCGAAGGTCACCGTGCGCGGTCCTGCCGCATCGAGCGCCACCCACACGTGTCGGCGCCCGATCTCGTCGCAGGTGCCCTCGACCAGCAGCCCGCCGGGCGCGAGCCGTCCGCACAGCCGGGCCCAGACGGCCGCGACCTGGTCCTCGTCGTACTGGCGCAGCACGTTCGCCGCCCGGATCAGGGCGACCCGGCCGGGGACCGGGACCTCGAAGCCGCCGTGCAGGAAGGAGAGTCCCGGGTGCGCCGCCTCGTACGGCTTGGCCGCCTCGACCCGGGCGGGCTCGATCTCGATGCCGCACAGGAGGGTCCGGGGCTCGGCGGTGCGCAGCCGGGCCAGCAACTCCACGGCGGTCCAGGGGGCGGCCCCGTATCCGAGGTCGACGGCCACCGGGGGTTCGGGCGAGCGGCGCAGGGCGGGGCCGTGGACCGCGGCGATCCAGCGGTCCATGCGGCGCAGCCGGTTCGGGTTGGTGGTCCCGCGGGTCGGGCTGCCGACGGGGCGGGTGGTGCGCGGGGCCATGACACGAGCGTAAGGGGTGCGTCCGGGAGGCGGGGCGGGCCGTCGTCCCGGCAACGAATTGGCAAAGCGCCCCGCCGCCGGAAATGAACGGGGGGCGTTTCGGTGTTGTCGCGGCTGGAGGACGACCGTGTCCTCCGGTAGTCATGCCCGAGCCGGCCCGGCCCCGAAGGCCCCGGCCCGAGGCGCCGAGCGGCCGTGGAGGCCCCGAGCGGAAGGACCCGCCGACGTGAGCCAGTACGTGTCCCGGCTCGCCGGTGCCCGGCACCGGCACCCGGCGCCGGCCAGGCTCCGGCTCCCCGGCCGGCACCGCACCCCGCGGCGCGTGGCCATGCTCAGCGTCCACACCTCGCCGCTGCACCAGCCCGGGACGGGCGATGCCGGCGGCATGAACGTCTACATCGTCGAGCTGGCCAAGCGGCTCGCCGCCATCGACATCGAGGTGGAGGTCTTCACCCGGGCCACCACCGGCGACCTGCCCCCGGTGGTCGAACTGACCCCGGGCGTGCTCGTGCGGCACGTGGACGCGGGCCCGTACGAGGGCCTGGCCAAGGAGGAGCTGCCGGCGCAGCTCTGTGCCTTCACCCACGGCGTGATGCAGGCGTGGGCGGGCCACCGACCCGGCCACTACGACCTGGTCCACTCCCACTACTGGCTGTCCGGGCACGTGGGCTGGCTCGCCGCCGAACGCTGGGGCGTTCCGCTCGTCCACGCCATGCACACCATGGCCAAGGTCAAGAACGCGGCGCTCGCCGAGGGCGACACCCCCGAGCCCGCGGCCCGGGTCATCGGGGAGACCCAGATCGTCTCCGCCGCCGACCGGCTGATCGCCAACACGGCCGAGGAGGCCGACGAGCTCGCCCGCTTCTACGAGGCGGACCCCGGCAAGATCGCGGTGGTGCACCCCGGCGTCAACCTCGACCGCTTCCGCCCGGCCGACGGCCGGGCCGCCGCGCGGGCCCGGCTCGGGCTTCCGCAGGACGCCTTCGTCCCCGTCTTCGCCGGCCGGATACAGCCGCTGAAGGCCCCGGACATCCTGCTGCGGGCCGCCGCCCGACTGCTGGAGCAGGACCCCTCGCTCCGGACCCGCATGGTCGTTCCGGTGGTCGGCGGGCCGAGCGGCAGCGGTCTGGCCAAGCCGGAGCAGTTGCAGAAGCTGGCGGCCCGGCTCGGGATCGCGGACGTCGTGCGCTTCCACCCGCCGGTGGGCCAGGAGCAGCTGGCGGACTGGTTCCGTGCGGCCAGCGTGCTCGTCATGCCCTCGTACAGCGAGTCCTTCGGGCTGGTGGCGATCGAGGCGCAGGCGGCCGGTACCCCGGTCGTCGCGGCGGCCGTGGGCGGGCTGCCGGTGGCCGTGCGGGACGACGTGACGGGTTTCCTGGTGCAGGGCCACGACCCGGTGGACTACGCCCGGGCGCTCGGCCGCTTCGTGGCGGACCCCGCGCTGTCCGACCGGATGGGCGCGGCGGCGGCGCGGCACGCCGCGTCCTTCGGCTGGGACACGGCGGCCTCGGGCACGGCGGACGTGTACACGGCCGCCATGCACGACCACCGGCTGCGCGAGAACCGCCGTCGCGTACGCTCGCACCATGGCTGAGGACGTTCGGCGGATCATCGAGGGAACCTTCGACGACGCGGGGTTGGACTGGGAGTCCCCCGAGTCCGGTTCGTACGTCGTGAAGCTCCCCGGCACGCGCAAGTTGTTCACCACGCTGTCGCTCCGGGTGGGCCGCCACTCGCTCTCCCTCAACGCCTTCGTCATCCGTCACCCGGACGAGAACGAGTCGGGCGTCCACCGCTGGCTGCTCGAACGCAACCTCAAGCTGTACGGGGTGGGTTACGCGGTCGACGGCCTCGGGGACGTCTACCTCGCCGGCAAGCTGCCGTTGGCCGCCGTGACGCCCGAGGAACTGGACCGGTTGCTCGGTTCGGTCCTGGAGGCGGCGGACGGCGACTTCAACACGCTCCTGGAGCTCGGGTTCGCGTCGGCGATCCGACGGGAGTACGCGTGGCGGGTCTCCCGCGGCGAGTCGACCCGCAACCTCGACGCCTTCAAGAACCTGACGCGGACGCCGGGCGACTGACCGCCCGGAAGCCCGGGAGGGACCCGTCCGCGAGAACCTCGCCGGGCGTGGCGGGCGCCCGCCCGCCGGGGGCCTCCCGACCCGCCCGGTACTGTCCCGGCGTCGTGCCGAAGGCGCGCCGGAAGGCGTGCGAGAGGGCGTACGGCGAGCCGTAGCCGACGCGACGGGCGACGGTCGCCAACGGGTCCCGGGTGGTGCGGAGCAGCGCTGCGGCCCGGGTCAGCCGCCACCACGTGAGGTAGGCCATCGGGGGCTTGCCCACCAGGGCGGTGAAGCGGCGGGCCAGGGTGGGGCGGGAGACGCCCGCCTCGGCCGCCAACCGGTCGACCGTCCAGGGGGCGGCCGGATCGGCGTGCAGCGCGCGCAGCGCGGTGGCGGTCATCGGGTCGCCCAGGGCCGCCGGCCACGCGCCGGTCGACCCCTCCGCCATCCAGCACCGGATCATGTAGACGAACAGCAGGTCGAGCAGGCTGGGGAGGGCGAGGGAGGCGCCGGGCTGTCGTGCGTCCAGCTCGCCGCCCAGGAGGGCGAGGGCGGACCGGAGTTCGGGGCGCCCGCCGGCCCGGTCCGGCAGGTGGACGAGCGGCGGGAGTTCGGCCAGCAGCGGATGGGCGTGGCTGCGGTCCAGCCGGTACTTGCCGCAGACCATTTCGACCTGGCGGTCGGGGGCGTGCGGGTGGGGCAGCGTCGGGAGGCTCCCGTCGCCCGCCGGGTCGAAGGGCACCGCCCGGGCGAGCGTCGCCGCGTCGGCGGGCGCGTCGGCGATGACGTGGCCGGTGCCGTGCGGCAGCAGCACCACGTCCCCCGTGCCCAGCGAGACCGGCTCGCCGTCGTCGGGCAGCAGCCAGCAGTCGCCCGAGAGGACGACGTGGAAACCGGCTCCGTCGTACGGGTCGAAGCGCACGCACCAGCGCCCGCCGACCCTTACCCGGTTGGAGGAGGGCCGGCCGACCCGTACGGCCGAGATCGCGTCGCTCACCACGTCCATGGCGGGGAGCGTAGCGCCGTCCTCGGGGAGGGGCGGAACGCCCCGTACCGGAAGGCCGGCCCTCCGTGCGGTGACGGCCGGTCGCCCCGTCGCGCGCCGGGGAGCGTCCCCACCGGGGAAGCGGGTGCCCGGCAGACAGAAGAGTGGGGTGAGCGTCTCGCGCATCGAGGTGAGCGAAAGGAGCATTGAGAGGCTCACTTCCCCTCCTTAGGGTCGTTCACATGACGAACGAGAACACACGGAGCATCGTCCTGGGGGACGTCGAGGTCCTCCGGGTCGTCGAGTGGCAGGGCCCGTTCGGGCCGGCCGGCACCCTCGTCCCGGAGGCCGGGGCGGAGGTGTGGAAGGCGAACGAGGAGTGGTTGGCCCCGGACCACTGGGAGCCGGACGGCGACAGCGCGGTCATGGCCCTGCAGAGCTGGGTGCTGCGTAGCGGGGGCCGGACCGTCCTGGTCGACACCGGGGTGGGCGACGGGCGCGAGCGGCCCCACTCGCCGCAGTTCCACCGGCGGCGGGACGGCTTCCTCGACCGGTTGGAACGGGCCGGCATCCGGCCCGAGGACGTCGACGTCGTCGTCAACACCCATCTGCACGCCGACCACGTCGGATGGAACACCCGGGACGCGGCGGGGGAGTGGGTGCCGACCTTCCCGAACGCCCAGTACCTCCTCCCGGCTGCCGACGACTTCCACTTCGGCCCGGAGAACGGCTACGCCGGCGGCCTCCGGGAGGACGACCGCCTGGTCTACGGGGACAGCGTGGCGCCCGTGCACCGCGCGGGCCTCGTCACGCTCTGGGAGGGAACCCACCGCATCGACGGAAACCTGACCCTGGAGTCGGCGCCCGGTCACACCCCCGGGTCGGCCGTGCTGCGGCTCGCTTCCGGCACCGACCGGGCGGTCTTCGTCGGTGACCTCCTCCACAGCCCGGTGCAGATCCTCGACCCCGGGTGCGCCAGTTGCTTCTGCCTGGACCCGGCGCAGGCGGCACGCAGCCGCCGCCGCGTCCTCGAACGGGCCGCCGACGACAGGGAGCTGGTCGTCCCCGCGCACTTCGGAGGGGCCGGAGCCGTCGAAGTGCGCAGGAACGGGGCGGGGTTCGCGCTCGCCGGGTGGGCGTCCTACGGCCCGCCGGAGGTCAGCCGCTGACGGAGGGCGTACCGGTGCCCTCGGCCGCGACTCCGGCGGGGGTTTCCGCTCCGGCGGGGGTCTTCGCTCCGGCCGGAGCCTCCGTTCCGGCGGGCTCCTCCGCTCCCGCCTCGGCGGCGGCGGAGGCCCCCGCGACGGTCCCGGCGGGCTCCTCCGTCTCCTCGCGCAGGGCCTTCCGCAGTCGGGTGGCGTACCCGGCCGCGGCGAGGACGCCGATCGCGGCCGTGGACGCCCACAGGACGTCGGGGCCGGGGCCGCCGACGACCGCACCGGCGAGGATCGGGGCGACGAAGCCGGCGACCGCCCAGGACATGCCCATCACGCCCTGGTAGCGGCCCCGGGCGTGCTCGGGGGCGAGCCGGGCGGTGGCCGCGGCGTTCGTCGGGACGTGGATCATCTCGCCGACGGTCCACACGACCACGGTCACGGCGAAGGCGGCCGGAGAGCCGGCGAGGGCGGTGGCGCCGGTGCCGACGGCGAACAGCAGGGCGGAGAAGCTCAGCAGGTGGACTGGCGACCGCTTGTCCGTCAGCTTGTTGACGAGCAGCTGGAAGCCGACGATCACGATGCCGTTGACGGCGATGACGACGCCGTAGGCGGAGGGGGAGAGGCCCTGGTCCGCCATGGTCAGCGGCAGGCCGATCCACGGAGCGGTGAAGACGAGGCAGACGAGGAGGTTGAGCAGGACGAGGGTCCGGAAGGGCGCGTCCCGCAGCACCGTGAACATGCTGACCCGCTCCTCCTCGACCGGCTCGCCCTGCGGGTCGACCGCACTCTCGGGGCGGGTCTCCGGGAGGCGGAGGAAGACGATGACGGCGCACAGGAAGGTGGCCACGGCGTCGAGCAGGAAGAGGGTGCGGTAGCCGAGGAAGATCGCGGCGCCACCGCCGATGGAGGCGATGGCGAAGCCGAGGTTGAGGGCCCAGTAGTTCAGGGCGTACGCCCGGCGCACCTCGTGGGCGGGGACCATGTCGGCGATCGTGGCGTTGATGGAGGGGCGGACGGCCTGCATGGCGACGCCCATGAGGAGGACGACGGCCGCGACGGCCCAGGCGGCGGTGACGACCGCGAGGGCGGCGGCGCAGGCGGCAGCCGCGAGGTGCATGGTCACCATGGTGGGGCGGCGGCCCCAACGGTCGGTGAGCGCGCCGCCGAGCGGGGAACCGGCGACGCCGCCGAGGCCGTGGAGTGCGATCACCAGTCCGGCGAACCAGGGGGAGTGTCCGAGCTCCACGGTCAGGTAGAGGGAGAGGAAGGTGAGGACGAAGGCGCCGGTCCGGTTGACCAGGGTGGACAGCCAGAGCCACCAGAAGCCCTGTGGGAGTCCGGAGACGGTCGCCCTGGCTGATCGTCTGAGCGAGTCGATGGACATGTGTGGTGACCCCTTGCTGGATGTAAGACCTGAATCAGGTGCTCGTAACTTACGTATCTCAGGGGTCGGACGCCAGCCAATTGACGACGCGCGTCAATCGTCAGCGGTCGATTAGGCTCGGACGCATGGCCGACGCACCGTACAAGCTGATCCTCCTCCGCCACGGCGAGAGCGAGTGGAACGAGAAGAACCTGTTCACCGGTTGGGTGGACGTCAACCTCACCGCCAAGGGCGAGAAGGAGGCGACGCGGGGCGGCGAGCTCCTCAAGGACGCCGGCCTGCTGCCCGACGTCCTGCACACCTCCCTCCAGAAGCGCGCCATCCGCACCGCGCAGCTCGCGCTGGAGTCCGCCGACCGCCACTGGATCCCGGTCAGTCGCTCGTGGCGCCTCAACGAGCGCCACTACGGTGCCCTCCAGGGCAAGGACAAGGCCCAGACCCTCGCCGAGTTCGGCGAGGAGCAGTTCATGCTGTGGCGCCGCTCCTACGACACCCCGCCGCCGGCGCTCTCCGATGACAGCGAGTACTCCCAGGCCCACGACGCCCGTTACGCGACGATCCCGCCGGAGCTGCGCCCGCAGACCGAGTGCCTCAAGGACGTCGTCTCCCGGATGCTGCCCTACTGGTACGACGCGATCGTCCCGGACCTCCTCGCCGGCCGCACGGTCCTGGTCGCCGCCCACGGCAACAGCCTCCGCGCCCTGGTGAAGCACCTGGACGGCATCTCGGACGCCGACATCGCCGGTCTCAACATCCCGACGGGCATCCCCCTGTCCTACGAGCTCGACGAGAACTTCAAGCCGCTCAACCCGGGCGGCACCTACCTCGACCCGGACGCCGCCGCGGCTGCCATCGAGGCCGTCAAGAACCAGGGCAAGAAGAAGTAAGCCCACAGTTGTAAGCCCCCGACCTGCGCACACGGCGCAGGTCGGGGGCATTTTCTCGCTCTGGGCCCACGCTGGGCCCTCGGTGCGGAAGGTCATCGGCTCTCGTGGCGCCGGTGCTTGACGGCACGCCTGCGCACCTGTGCCGGAGCAAGTGGTGCTCTGGAGCACGAAACCCGAGCCTGCCGCCGTGAGCCGGACCCGCGCCCTTCCTGTGGTGGCTCGCCAGGTGTTGTGTCCGGCCAGGCGGCGTCCAGCGGGAGCGGGGGCGGGGTGCCCGGGTGCACCTCGGTGGTGGCGGTGAAGCCGTCGCCCCGGGACGGGCTTGACCCTCGGGTGACGCGAGACGGCGCAGTCGGTGCTGTGGACAGGGGAAAACTGCTGCCGATCGGGCGGCTCTCGCAGGCCGGCGGCCTCTCGGTCACCGCGCTTCGACACTACGGTGCCAGCGGCGTGTTGGTGCCGGCGTTCGTCGACCCGGCGAGCGGCTACCGGTACTTCCGACGTGACCAGGTGCGCACGGCGCAGTTGATCAGGGCGCTGCGCCGGCTGGACATGCCGGTCGAGGAGGTGCGCCGGCTGCACCGACGGTGGGCCGGGACACCGGACCGTCCGGACAACCGCCCGGAGACCGCCTGACCGGTCGACGAGCTCGTCGACGAGCAGGGATAACGGCTAAGGCTGCGTTGCAACGACCCCTGGAATCCGCTTTCTCCATGGGTGGGGCTTTCCGCCGGTTGCTTCTCGCGGGGGCACGCCGTGGCGCCCGTGCGATCTCCGGCAACGGTCCGCTGCTGCGCGGATCAACAGGAGAGAACCCGTGCCACGGCCTGGCTGAAGTCGCCGTTCGCGAGTGCCTTGACCGGGATCGTGAAGTACAGCGTTCCGGCGTCCCCCCACCCCCATCCGAGTTCGGGGTCCTCGGCGAGTTGGAGGAGATGGACGGCCGGGCCGTCGGCGTCACGGGGCGACACCGCGAGCGTGTACGAGGTGTCCGGCCAGCCGAAGGCGCAGTGGCTGCCGGCCGTGTTCCCGTCGAGGTCTCCCATCCCTTCGAGCACGAGTGATGCCGCACCCCAGTGTTGGTCCCCGTCGAACTCCAGGTCCTCGTCCGCGACGTCCCAACAGTCCGGGAGCATGGCCACCTCGACCGCGCGGACGGGTACGGCCGGATACCTTCTCGCTGGTTCGGGCGCCCCCGTCTCGACGGCCCGTGCCGGATCGGAGGAAATGACGCGGTACGTCCCGGGCCCGGACGCGTCCAGTTCGCAGTACTGCTCGTACGGCACGTCCGGGTCGAGGTAGAAGAAGTTGAGCAGACCGGGGCGTATGGGCAGTTCGTCGCCGAGCCAGGTGGCCAGGGCGTCGGAGTCCAGTACGGCGTGCAGGGACAACGGAACTCCGCCCTGTTCCGGCCAGCAGGTCTCCGGTTCGAGCAGGGCGGGCCCGCCGAGGCGGCACTGCCCCGTGGCCCGGTCGGTCCCCGCCGGGCGGACCAGCTGAAAGCCGCGCCGGGCCATGGCGGCGAACTGCCGACCGGCCTTCTCGCCGAGCCGTTCCGTGCATGTCCGGCTCAGGTGGGCGGGGTCATCGAACTGCATGCCGGTATCTTCTCAACTTCCTTCTCCGCGTGCCCCGGTGCTTCCACGGGGAGGAAGCACCGGGGCGAGCGGTTCTCCTACGAGGTGCAGCAGCCCAAGGCGAAGAAGCCGCAGAAGTGGTCCGACGGCCGATCCGGCCCGACCGGGAAGGAGCCGGGACCTAGAACGGCCCCTGCAAGAAGCTCTGCATCGTGTACTGGCCGCTGGGGGCCAGCGTGAACCGGTCCGAGACGAGGTAGGCCGGCCCGGCTCCGTAGTCGAGCGAGCAGGTGTGCTGGTAGTAGCCGTCTGCCGGGGAGCGGAGGGTGCACTTCCAGGAGTACCAGCCCGCGGCCAGGTAGATGTACCTGCTCGCGAAGGGCCGACCGCCGTACGAGCCGAGGTCCGAGGACCAGGAGTACGTGCCCGCGGCCAGATAGATGCTCCGGTTCATCGAGGCGGCTGCGCCGGCCTTCGGCGAATCGGTCAGGTACAGCGTCCGCGACAGCGTCGCCGTGCCGACGTCGGTGGCACTCGACGGTGCGGTGCTCACCGTGAATGCGGCCACCACGGCGACGACGATCGCCAGCGAACGCGACAGGAAGCGTCGCCGCAGCGACTCCTTGAATGCGATCAAAACTCAAACCCCTATGAATCACGCGGGACTTGCCTGCCCCGCCCCTCCGAATGACCCGTGGAGCGTACGGGCGCACCGGGTCGGGTGCAGCTGAATTAAGGGGTGGCGGTGCGCCCCTGGAGGCCGGTGAAGAGGGGGTGGGGCTGTCTGGTGCTCCGTCGACGGGATGCCGACGGGGATGCCGGCTCCGTGACGGGCTGGCGTTCGACGTTGTCGTGGGGGACGGGCGTTGCTAGGTTCCGGGCGGGGCGCGGCCGTGGGGCGGCTGTCCGTGCAGAAGGAAGAGGGGGATTTCCCATGGGCGTCGACCGGCTGAGACCCGTCACCGCCGCACTTGCGGCCGTCGCACTGGCCTCGGTGCTCACCGGCTGTCAGGGGGGTTCCACCTCCGCGACCCCGGGGAGGACGTCCAAGCCGACCAGCACGTCGGGGGTGAAGAAGCCGACTTCGGGGGTGAAGAAGACGTCCAAGCCGGTGACGGCCAAGCCCAAGGCCAAGAAGCCCGATGTCGACCTTCCCGACCCCGAACCGTCCGACTGCGTCCACACGGCCCCGGGCCCCGCGGACATCGTTCCCGGTGAGGTCGCCGTCTACCGGGTCGAGGAGATCCCCGGCGTCACCGGGAAGGTGAACCTCGTCGTCCAGCAGGGCGCGTGGGCCTGCCGGGGTCCCTTCACCCCCGACGCCCGTTTCGTCGGTACCGGGGAGGAGCGCCGCTGGCCCCTCGACCGGGCCGCGTACGTCACCGTCACCGCCCCGATCGTCGACGGCCCCGAACGGCAGCAGATGGGCGTCCAGCAGCTGATCGGCTGGATCGACGCGCACCCGGACTCGGGGCTCGTGTTCCGTTACGAGACGGGGGACGACGGGGCGATCCGTCGCCTTGAGGAGGTCTTCCTCTCGTGAGGGGCTTCCTCCCTCGGTAGGAGGCCTTCTGAGGGGGCTTCCTCCAGGGGTTCCGCGTCCCCCGGGTTCCTCCGTTCCTTGAGGGGACGCACCGCTCCGGGTCCGTGGTCGGTGCGGGTGCGGGTGCGGGTGCGGGTGCGGGTGCGGGGGCGGGTCCGGTCACGGGCACCGGTGCCGCCCCGACGGGTGCGCTCAGAAGCCCTTGCAGGCGTGTGCGCGGAAGTCCGCCAGGGTCGTCGTCCGGACCCTCTCGCCGTCCTCGTCGACGAGGGTGTAGGACACCCGGTCCGGCGTCAGCTCCTTCAGGTCCGCCGGGGTGAAGGAGTGGGAGGACGTCGACCAGGAGCCGTCACGGGTCGCTCCGTAGAGGGTGTAGACCTGCCCCTCCTCCAGGGCGTGCGGTGGTGCTTCCGGGGTCCAGCCGTTGCCGCTGGCTTCCGTCAGGGGCCAGCTGGTGAAGCCGGTGACGGCTTCCGTCGAGTTCCAGAGGTCTTCGTACTCCGGTTCCGGCTCCGGCCCTGCTTCGTCCGCGGTGTCGTCCGCGGTGTCGTCCGCGGTGTCCGGCGGGGCCGGGTAGAGCACCGCTGCGTCGACCCGGTCGTGGCACACCAGGATCACGCCCACCGGCTTCCCGTCGGGGGTCACGGAGACGCCCGTGATTCCGGCCACCGGGACGGTGCAGCCGCCGAGCACGGGCAGCAATGCGGGGAGGAGGGCGGCCGGCGCCACCCGACGCAACCAGGGACTCATGGTCCCCATGATCCGGTCAGGGGCTCGGACACGGCGGAGACGTGACGAATCGTTACTGTGTGGAAGATGAACACGTCCGTCCGCCTTGAGCCGATCACCCCCGACAACGTCGAAGCGGCCCTGGCCCTGAGCGTCCACCCCCATCAGGAGCGGAACGTCGCCCCCGTCGTGAAGTCCTTGGCGGAGGCGTACGCCTTCGGGCCGCAGGCGTGGCCGCGGCTGATCTTCGACGGTGACCGCCCGGTCGGCTTCGTGATGGCCTTCCTGGACGTCCCGTGGAACGAGCAGCAGGACCGCGTCGACCGTCGCAGCGGGATCTGGCGCCTCAACATCGCCGCCGGCTCCCAGGGCAAGGGATACGGGCGCTTCGCTGTCGAGGCCGTCCGCGGGGAGCTGCGCCGGCGCGGGGAGCAGCGGCTCTTCGTGACCTGGGAGCCCGGAGAGGACGGACCGGGAGAGTTCTACCGCCGGCTCGGCTTCCGCACGACCGGCGAGTCCAGCGGCGGTCAGACGGTCGGCGTGCTGGACGTCTAGGCGGTGCCGGGTGAGGGGGTGGGGTGCGAGCGTCGCACCCCACCCCCTCACCGGTCAGCCCGAGCACCCCCCGCACTGGCACGGCCCGCCCGACTGGCAGCCGCAGCCACAGCCCGATCCGCACCCGCAGGCGCCGAGGACGGGCAGGAGCGGCGCCTCGCGCGGCGCTTCGGGCACGGAATCGGTCGACCTGGGGGATTCGGCCATGGGGTCCCTCCCTTTCGAGGCGAGCGTCGCCTCCCCCCATTGCATGCCCCGCCGGACCGGCGCATCAACGGCGCACGGGAGTCCCGTGCACCCGTGCGCCCTCCTTCGCCCTATGCGCCCTCCACCGGAGCGTCCGCCGACTGCAGCTCGTCCGCGTGCTCCCCCGTCACCAGGTACACGACCCGCTTCGCCACCGACACCGCGTGGTCCGCGAACCGCTCGTAGTACCGGCCGAGCAGCGTCACGTCCACGGCCGTCTCGATGCCGTGCTTCCAGCGGTCGTCCATCAGGTGCTGGAAGAGCGTCCGGTGCAGCAGGTCCATCTCGTCGTCGTCCTGCTCCAGCTGGAGCGCCAGGTCGACGTCCTTGGTGATGATGACTTCCGCGGCCTTGGCCATCAGGCGCTGTGCCAGCTGTCCCATCTCCAGGATGGTGGCGTGCAGGTCGCGCGGCACCGCCGTCTCCGGGAACCGCAGTCGGGCCAGCTTCGCCACGTGCTGCGCCAGGTCGCCGGAGCGCTCCAGGTCGGCGCTCATCCGCAGCGAGGTGACCACGATCCGCAGGTCCGTCGCCACCGGCTGCTGCCGGGCGAGCAGCGCTATCGCCCGCGCCTCCAGGTCGTGCTGGAGGTCGTCGACCTTCTGGTCCGCCGCGATCACGCTCTCGGCGAGCTTGAGGTCCGCGTCGAGCATCGCCGTGGTGGCGCGCCCGATCGCCGATCCGACGAGGCGGGCCATCTCGACCAGGCCCTCGCCGATCGAGTCCAGTTCCTCGTGGTACGCGTCCCGCATGGATGTCCCTCTCTACCTCTACGCAATGCTCCGGGGTCCGGGTGGGGCTCGGACCCCCACGGTCCCACGTTCGGCCCCCTACGCGTCCGGTTCCACCCGCTGATGTGAATCGACACTTTCTCCCAGGTGAACTCTGGGCGACGCGCGCCACTCCCGTCGCCAGGGCAAATGAATCGATCACATCTCCACGGTGAACTCTGGGCGACGAGTGTTCGAGGAGCCGCTCGGACGGCTGGGAGAGTGTCCTCGACCCCGCATAACCTGGGAGACATGGACGTGAACGCGGCGGTCGCCGCATTGGCAGCGATCGCCGGAGTGTGCACCGGCGTGATCGCCATGCTGGCGTTCCGCTGGAGCGAACGCGACCAGGCACGCCCCACCCGTACGTCACTGCACACCGACGCCGTGCTCCCGCCCGGCGTCGACACCGTGCTGTCCGTGCTGCGCTCCTCCGCGGTGGTCCTCGACGAGAGCGACTCCGTGGTGAAGGCCAGCTCTGCGGCGTACGCGCTCGGCCTGGTCCGTGGCGGCAAGCTGGCCGTCGAACCCATGTTGAACATGGCCCGGGACACCCGCAGGGACGGGGAGATACGGCAGGTCGAGCTGGACCTGCCGCGGCGCGGCACCGGACGCGGCGAGGCCCTCGCCGTCTCCGCCCGGGTCGCCCCGCTGGGCTCGCGCCTGGTGCTGCTCCTGGTCGAGGACCTCACGGAGGCCCGCCGGATCGAAGCGGTGCGACGGGACTTCGTCGCCAATGTGAGCCATGAGCTCAAGACCCCCGTCGGCGCGCTCTCCCTGCTCTCCGAGGCCGTCATGGACGCCTCCGACGACCCCGAGGCGGTCACCCGTTTCGCCGGTCGGATGCAGATCGAGGCGACCCGCCTCACCAACCTCGTGCAGGAGCTCATCGACCTCTCCCGGGTGCAGAACGACGACCCGCTGGAGGACTCCGAGCCGGTGTCCGTGGACGAGCTGGTCGCCGAGGCGATCGACCGCTCCCGGCAACCCGCCTCCACCAAGCAGATCACCATGGTCTCCGGCGGAGCCCCCGACCTCTACGTGTGGGGCAGCCGGGGCCAGCTGGCCGCGGCCCTCGGCAACCTCGTCGAGAACGCCGTCAACTACTCGCCGGCCCGCACCCGGGTGGGCATCGCCGCCCGCCACATCGCGGCGCCCGGTGGGGACCTCATCGAAATAGCCGTGACCGACCAGGGCATCGGCATCTCGGAGAAGGACCGCGAGCGGATCTTCGAGCGCTTCTACCGGGTCGATCCGGCCCGCTCCCGTGCCACCGGCGGTACGGGACTGGGGCTGGCCATCGTCAAGCACGTGGCCGCCTCGCACGGCGGCGAGGTCACCGTCTGGAGCACCGAAGGCCAGGGCTCCACCTTCACCCTGCGGCTGCCCGAGGCGGGCGCCGTACGGGACCGCCGGTCCGCCTCCTCTCCCACCCCCGATCCCATGACCGAACCGCTTCCCGCCCCGGAGGTCCTTCCGTGACCCGAGTGCTCGTCGTCGAGGATGAGGAATCCTTCAGCGACGCCCTGTCGTACATGCTCCGCAAGGAGGGCTTCGAGGTCGCCGTCGCGGCGACCGGGCCCGACGGCCTCGACGAGTTCGAGCGCAACGGAGCCGACCTCGTCCTCCTCGACCTGATGCTTCCGGGTCTGCCCGGTACCGAGGTGTGCCGCCAGCTGCGCGGCCGATCGAACGTCCCGGTGATCATGGTGACCGCCAAGGACAGCGAGATCGACAAGGTCGTCGGCCTGGAGATAGGGGCGGACGACTACGTGACGAAGCCCTTCTCCTCGCGGGAGCTCGTCGCCCGCATCCGCGCGGTGCTGCGCCGCCGCGGCGAGCCGGAGGAGGTCACCCCGGCGGCCCTGGAGGCCGGCCCGGTCCGCATGGACGTCGACCGCCACGTGGTGACCGTCTCCGGCGGGAAGGTCGACCTGCCGCTGAAGGAGTTCGACCTCCTGGAGATGCTGCTGCGCAACGCGGGCCGGGTGCTGACCCGCATGCAGCTCATCGACCGGGTGTGGGGCGCGGACTACGTCGGCGACACCAAGACCCTCGACGTCCACGTCAAGCGCCTCCGCGCCAAGATCGAACCGGATCCGGGCGCCCCGCGGTACTTGGTCACGGTCCGGGGCCTCGGCTACAAGTTCGAGCCGTAGGCCCCGCGCGGGTCCGCCCCCGCACCGGCCCGTCCTGTTCTCCGGCCCCTCCCCGTCCTCCCGTCCGTCCGGAGGCCCGGGGAGGGGCCGTGCCGCGTGCGGAGGTTCCGGTGGACCCGCAGGCCCTCACGGGGCCGGCCCCCGGAGAGCGGGCTCCGCGTCCCGGCACCGGCCGTGTGCGGGCGGGACCGGGGGCGGAGCCGGCCGGAAGCACGAGCAAGCACGAGGAAGCAGGAAGGGGCGCCCCCGGCCGGGGGCGCCCCTTCCTGCGTGCTTCGGTGGCCTCAGTGGCTGGCGTCCACCGGCGCCTCGGAGGACTCGCCGCCGTGCTCCGCACCGTGCTCGCCCTCGCCGGCGGGCGACTCGCTGGCGGTCGGCGTGGCGCCCGGGGGAGCCGGGACGATCTCGGGGCCGAAGTCCTTGAAGTAGCTCTTCGCCGGGACGACGAACGCGTTCAGACCGACGTCGCCGGTCCTGCTCAGCTTGAAGACGACCTGCTGCGCGTCGCCGTCGCGGGCGGCCTCGCTGCCGTTCTCGATCATGGCGGCGGCGTTGCCCTCGCCACCGATGACGACCGAGCCGCCGGCGGGGACGGTGATCGGGCCGGAGCCCTCGGCCGACTTCAGCGTCACGACCGAGCTCGTGCCCGGCAGGCTGATCGCGTCGATGGTCTGCGGCAGGCGGCCGTTGTTGAAGACGGTGGCCGAAACGGCGGCCGGGCCCTTGGCGCCGGGCTCGGGCTGGGTGATCACCAGCGCGTTCTGGATCTTGACGTCCTCCACCGTGACGGCGGCGTTGTCCGGACGGATCTTGAGCGTCTGCGCGTCGTTGCCCGCGCCACAGGCGGACAGTGCGGCGACGGAGAACACGATGGCGGTGGCGGCGAGGGCGCCGCGTCGAAGGCTGCGGCTCACGGCGGCGGCATCTCCTAGGACGTACGGACGGGAAACCGGGGAACAGCTAAAGGCGTGTCAGCGCGTTCAGGTTACCGAGCCGCACTCTCCGTCCCGCACCCGACCCGCCCCTAAGCGGCCAGACCAGTCGTCAGCGCCCCGCCGGGGCGCGGTGCACGGTCCCGTCGGAGGTCCCCGGCCGGACGCCCCGCCCCCTCCCGGTTCCTCACCCGGCCGGCCCTCCGCGAACCCTTACGGCGCTCGCCGTCCGTCCCGCCGATGTGGCCGGATCACGACGCATTGACCTGTTGTTCACATAACTGCCTTGATCAATTCCGAGGGCACCCCGCATTCCCCGGAGCCCGTCCTCCGGGAAATCCCCGACCGATCTCGACCGGTGTCGCTGATCAATTCCGGGAATCTTCCCGAGGTGCATCCGTACGAGTGAGCGATCTTCGAACGAAGTGGGCGAAGAAGGTCGCGCCGAACCGGACAAAGTGGGGCATTGGGCCTGTCTGGAGGGGCTCGGGATGTGTGTAACGTGCGCGTTTCTCTCCGTCCATGCAGCCGCTCCGACCTGCGAATACCGCCTTCCGGAAGGCCTTCGCAGCACGTTCGCATCATCGTTGTCAAGCCCCGAGATATGCCCTGACCTGCGAAAACGTCATTCAGAAGAAGCAGAATCCGTGTTACTCTGGATAGCCACGGAAGGGGTACCTGTCACATGACGTTCAAGGTTGGCGACACCGTGGTCTATCCCCATCACGGGGCCGCGCTGATCGAGGCCATCGAAACTCGCCAGATCAAAGGCGTGGACAAGACCTACTTGGTGCTCAAGGTCGCGCAGGGTGACCTGACGGTTCGCGTGCCGGCGGACAACGCGGAGTTCGTAGGCGTTCGCGACGTGGTCGGTCAGGACGGGCTGGACCGGGTCTTCGAGGTGCTGCGTGCACCGTACGCCGAGGAGCCGACGAACTGGTCCCGTCGCTACAAGGCAAATCTCGAGAAGCTCGCCTCCGGCGACGTCATCAAGGTCGCCGAAGTGGTGCGTGACCTGTGGCGGCGCGAGCGCGAGCGCGGGCTCTCCGCAGGTGAGAAGCGGATGCTCGCCAAGGCTCGCCAGATCCTGGTGAGCGAGCTGGCCCTCGCGGAGAACACGAACGAGGACAAGGCCGAGGCCCTCCTCGACGAGGTCCTCGCGTCCTGAGCCGCGTTCCCAAGTGAAGAGTCACGCTCTCAAGTGAAGCGATGCCGCGGTGCCCGCTGGCGTGCTGTGAACCCACACAGTGCAGTCGTCGGGCGCTGCGGCATGTTCGCGTCCGTATACGAACCGTATGCGTACGCGTACCGCTGAAGTAACCCGCACCCCCTGAACTTTCCCTACGCCCGAACCCCTGTGCCCACGCGGCCACGCCTCGACCGTCATCACGGAAAGGGCCCGGTCAAGGCGGAGCGTCCGGCACGGTGAAGGCCATACCCATGTCGGCCGCGGAAACAAACCTGCCGGAGTGCAACCGATGTCAGACGAAGCGCGTCCCCGTCGTACCGCCGTGGTGATCCCGGCCGCAGGGCGGGGCGTACGCCTCGGCCCGGGCGCCCCCAAGGCGCTCAGGGCGCTGGGCGGCACCCCCATGCTCATCCACGCCGTCCGCGCGATGGCCGCCTCCCGCGCGGTCTCGCTCGTCGTCGTGGTCGCACCCCCCGATGGCGCCGGCGCCGCCGAGGTCAAGCACCTCCTCGACGCCCACGCCCTCCCCGAACGCACGGACTACCTGGTCGTCCCCGGGGGCGACACCCGTCAGGAGTCCGTCCGCCTCGGCCTCGAAGCGCTTCCCGAGGGCATCACCACCGTCCTGGTGCACGACGCGGCCCGGCCCCTGGTCCCCGTGGACACGGTGGACGCCGTCATCGAGGCCGTGCGGGACGGTGCCGTCGCCGTGGTGCCCGCGCTGCCCGTCGCCGACACCGTCAAGGAGGTCGAGCCGGCCGAGCGGCCGGGCGACCCCGAGCAGGTCGTCGCCACCCCGGTCCGCGCCCGGCTCCGTGCCGTCCAGACCCCCCAGGGCTTCGACCACGACACCCTGGTCAACGCCCACGCCACCGTCGCCCTCACCGGTGAGGGCGCCACCGACGACGCCGGCATGGTCGAGCGGCTCGGCGCACCCGTCGTCGTCGTGCCCGGCCACGAAGAGGCCTTCAAGGTGACCCGCCCCCTCGACCTCGTCCTCGCCGAGGCCGTACTCGCCCGCAGGAGGGCCAACGATGGCTTCTGAGCCGATGATCCTTCCCCGTACCGGCATCGGTACCGACGTCCACGCCTTCGAGGAGGGCCGCGCACTCTGGTGCGCCGGCCTGCTCTGGGAAGGCCCCGACAGCGGCGGGTACGGCCTCGCCGGCCACTCCGACGGTGACGTCGCCGCCCACGCCGCCTGCGACGCCCTCTTCTCCGCCGCCGGGATCGGCGACCTCGGTGCCCACTTCGGCACCTCGCGCCCCGAGTGGTCCGGCGCCTCCGGCGTCACGCTCCTCGCCGAGGCCGCCCGGATCGTCCGTGCCGAGGGGTACGAGATCGGCAACATCGCCGTCCAGGTCATCGGCGTCCGCCCCAAGATCGGCAAGCGTCGCGCAGAGGCCCAGAAGGCGCTCAGCGAGGCGGCCGGCGCTCCCGTCTCCGTCTCCGGCACCACGACGGACGGCCTCGGGCTGACCGGCCGGGCCGAGGGGCTCGCGGCCCTCGCGACCGCCCTCGTGTACCCCGTCGTCACTCCCTAGCGCCCCCGGGCGCGGTGAAAACGTCACCGGCGACCCCGAAGAGGGCGCAGGGCACCACCATGCGCCCACTACCCTGGAGTGGTGACTATTCGCCTGTACGACACAAGCGCCCGGCAGATCCGTGACTTCACCCCGCTCACGCCGGGCTGCGTCTCGATCTACCTGTGCGGTGCCACCGTGCAGGCGGCCCCGCACATCGGCCACATCCGCTCGGGCCTGAACTTCGACATCATGCGCCGCTGGTTCGTCCACCGCGGCTACGACGTCACGTTCATCCGGAACGTCACCGACATCGACGACAAGATCATCAAGAAGGGCGCCGAGCAGGGCCGCCCCTGGTGGTCCATCGGATACGAGAACGAGCGTGCGTTCAACGCCGGTTACGAGGCGCTGGGCTGCCTCCCGCCGACCTACGAACCGCGCGCCACCGGTCACGTCCCCGAGATGATCGAGATGATGCGGGGCCTCATCGAGCGCGGCCACGCCTACGAGGCGGACGGCAGCGTCTACTTCGACGTGCGCTCCTTCCCGGGCTACCTGGAGCTGTCCAACCAGGACGTCGACGACCTCCGCCAGCCCGACGAGGGCGTCTCCGGCAAGCGCGACCCGCGCGACTTCGCCCTGTGGAAGGCGACCAAGCCGGGCGAGCCGGACTGGGAGACCCCCTGGGGTCGCGGCCGTCCGGGCTGGCACCTGGAGTGCTCGGCGATGGCCCACAAGTACCTGGGCCCCGCCTTCGACATCCACGGCGGCGGTCTCGACCTGATCTTCCCGCACCACGAGAACGAGATCGCCCAGGCCAAGGCCTTCGGCGACGAGTTCGCGCAGTACTGGGTGCACAACGCCTGGGTCACCATGAGCGGCGAGAAGATGTCCAAGTCGCTCGGCAACAGCGTGCTGGTGTCCGAGATGGTCAAGAACTGGCGCCCCATCGTGCTGCGCTACTACCTGGGCACCCCGCACTACCGCTCGATGATCGAGTACAGCGAGGAGTCCCTGCGCGAGGCCGAGGCGGCCTTCGCCCGCATCGAGGGCTTCGTCCAGCGCGCCACCGAGAAGGCCGGGACGACCGTCGCCCCCGCCGCCGAGCTGCCGGCCGCCTTCGCCGAGGCGATGGACGACGACCTGGGCGTCCCCCAGGCGCTCGCGATCATCCACACCACCGTCCGCCAGGGCAACAGCGCCCTCGCCGCGGACGACAAGGACGGGGCCATCGCCCGCCTCGCCGAGGTCCGCGCCATGCTCGGCGTGCTCGGCCTGGACCCGCTGGACCCGTACTGGGCCGAGGAGACGGGTGACGGCGAGGAGCTCCACGGCGTCGTCGACGCCCTCGTGCGCCTCGTGCTCCAGCAGCGCGAATCGGCGCGCGAGCGCAAGGACTGGGCGACCGCGGACGCGATCCGCGACCAGTTGAACCGGTCCGGCCTCGCCATCGAGGACAGCCCCGACGGCCCCCGCTGGACGCTGGGCAACCGTTAGAAGACGTGCCGCTCGGACCTCCGGGCGGCACACTTCAGTTACAGACCCACGCAACGCAACACCGAGGATGAGAGTAGTCATGGCCGGGAACAGCCAGCGCAGGAACCGTCGCACGTCCAACAAGAAGGGCGCTACGGTCGGCAGCGGTGGCCAGCGGCGCAAGGGCCTGGAAGGCAAGGGCCCGACCCCGCCCGCCTCCATGCGCAAGGGCCACAAGAAGAACCGCGTGGCCAACGCCCAGGCGCGGCAGGCCGCCACCCGCCGCCCCGTCGTCCGGCGCGGCGGCAAGGGCCTGTCCGAGATGGTCGTCGGCCGCAACCCGGTCTTCGAGGCCCTGCGCGACGGCGTGCCCGCCACCACCCTGTACGTGCAGCAGTTCATCGACAACGACGAGCGCGTGCGCGAAGCCCTCAACCTCGCCACCGGCCGCGGCAACATCAACATCATGGAGGCGCCGCGCCCCGAGCTCGACCGGATGACCAACGGCCTCAACCACCAGGGCCTCGTCCTCCAGGTCCCGCCGTACGAGTACGCGCACCCGGAGGACCTCGCCGCGGCGGCCTACGACGAGCACGAGGACCCGCTGATCGTCGCCCTCGACGGCGTCACCGACCCGCGCAACCTCGGCGCGGTGGTCCGCTCCGTCTCGGCCTTCGGCGGCCACGGCGTCGTGGTTCCCGAGCGCCGCGCCGCCGGCATGACCGCCGGGGCCTGGAAGACCTCCGCCGGCACCGCCGCCCGCACCCCGGTCGCCCGGGCGACCAACCTGACCCGCTGTCTGGAGCAGTACCAGAAGGCCGGCCTCACGGTCGTCGGCCTCTCCGCCGACGGCGACACCGAGGTCCACGAGCTGGAGGCCCTGGAAGGCCCCGTCGTCATCGTCGTCGGTTCCGAGGGCAAGGGCCTCTCCCGACTCGTCGGCGAGACCTGCGACTTCCTCGTCCGCATCCCGATGCCGGGGGGCGCCGAGTCCCTCAACGCCGGTGTGGCCGCGGGCGTCGTGCTGTACGAGGCCGCCCGCCGTCGCATGGGCTGACCCGAACGGAGGAATCACCCCGGCCGTGATCTTGACGGGTCTCGGACATTTGGCAACCGTCAAGGCAGTGTCCTAACCGCACATCACTCGGTTAGATGAGTGTGGACACCAGAACGCCCCGGCCGGGGTTCGACGATCAGCCTCCGCTGAGCATGGTCAAGGTGGATTCCGATCCCGCCCAGGTGATCGTGAACCACGCCAGCTTCCGTGTGCGGCTCGCGCCGGCCCCGCAGCCCAAGTTCGGCGCCGGCGCCCGCACCGCCGCCCTTGCCGGAGCCGCCGGCATCGCAGGGGGCGGCCCGCGCCGCCGCCCCGTCGTGTGGACCGGAAAGTCTTCGCCGGGAGCGACCGGCCTCCTCCAGGCCGTACGCGAGTCCTCCGTCGCCACGCTCGAACCGGTCGGCGGTCACGCCACCGCGGAGACCCAGGCCATCCCGCGCGTCGAAACCACCATGCCCACCCCCGTGGTGCCCGCCGAGGCCGCGCCCCTGCTGCCGCCGATGCGCCGTGCCGAGGGTGCCTACGACGAGGTGCACGAGCTCGGACCGGAGCCCGTCGGGCCCTACGGGGCGGAGGCGCCGGACGACCGTGCCGACCGGCGTCAGGGCCGGGACGACGTCCGGAACGGCTACTACCCCGGCCGGCGGATGAACCTCGGGGTGGTCCTCCTCCCGCTCCGCGTCTTCCTCGGCTTCATCTCCATCTACGCGGGCATGGGCAAGCTCTGCGACCCCGTCTACTTCGACGGCGGCGAGCGCGGCTCCATGGTGAAGTGGCTCACCTCCCTCCATCCCTGGGCCCTTGCCGAGCCGCTCCGTGACTTCGCCCTCCAGCACCCCGTGGGCGCGGGGCTCACCGTCGCCTTCCTCCAGGTCGTCGTGGGCGTCCTCACGGTCCTCGGGCTCTGGCAGCGCGTCGCCGCCGTCGTCGGTGCCCTGCTGTCCGCCGCGCTCCTCCTGACGGTCAGCTGGCGGACCGTCCCGGTCTACGACTCGGCCGACATCATCTACCTGGCCGCCTGGTCGCCGCTGATCATCGCGGGCGCCCCCGTCTACTCCCTGGACGGCCGCCTCGCCGGCGAGGCCTGGCGCACCCTCGGCCCCCGTGCCGAACTCTGGGAACTCCGTCGCCGCGTCACCCGGCGGAGCACCCTCCTCGCCGCCGTCGTCGTCGGCCTCACCCTCCTCATCGGCTCCGTCCTCGGCGGTGCCGTCCGCTCCACCGAGATGGTCACCGTCCCGGGCCCCAACGACGACCCGATCAACCACCTTCCGGGCCAGCCGCTTCCCCAGGAGCCGGCCAGCCGCGCCCCCTCGAAGGCCCCCTCGAAGGCCCCCGAACCCGAGGCGACCACCGAAGCCCCGGCGCGCAGCGAAGAGACCCAGGAGGCCACCCGGCCCACCGAGACCACCCGTGAGTCCACCCGGACGCGGGAGCAGCGGCCGACGTCCACCCAGGGCACCAGCACCGGTGGCACCAGCCGTCCGCCCGCGCAGTCGCAGCCGGCGCCGCCGCCGTCGACCAGCGACACCCCGACCAGCACCGGCGGCACTTCGGGCGGGGGCTCGACCGGATCCACCACCACCCCATCCGAGAGCGGTTCGACGACGGGCGGAGCACGGAACCCGATCGGCGGCCTGTTGGGCTGACACGGCCGCTGCGCGACGGAAGGGCGGTACCGCGGGGCTGCGGTGCCGCCCTTCCGTCGCGCCCGGACGGGGTGGTGCGGCAGACGGTGCGTCAGGGCTTCTGCGCGGCCAGTTCCTTGGCGGCCTCCGTCAGGTCCTTGGCGGTGTCGATGGCCCTCCAGTAGGCGCCCTGGGGCAGCGGGAAGCCCGCCAGCCGGCGTTCCCGGGCGAGGCGGGGGAAGGTGGTCCGTTCGTGGTCGCCCAGGTCGGGGAGGAGCTCCGTGAAGGCCGCGGAGAAGACGTACACGCCCGCGTTGATCAGGAACGGCGAGGGCGGCGCCTCGATGAAGTCGGTGATGTGGCCGAAGGTGTCGGTCTCGACGGCGCCCCACGGGATGCGGGGGCGGGCCAGGGCGAGCGTCGCCAGGGCGTCCCGCTCGGCGTGGAAGGCCGCCATCTCGCGCAGCGAGAAGCGGGTCCAGATGTCGCCGTTGGTGGCGTACCAGGGCTGGTCCGGTTCGGGCAGGTGGGCGGCGGCGTACTTGAGGCCGCCGCCGCGGCCGAGGGGCTCGGTCTCGACGACCGTCGTCACCTTCAGCGGCAGGTCGGCGCCGTCCAGCCACTCCTGGAGCACTTCGGCGAGGTGACCGCAGGAGACGACGGCGTCGGTGACGCCCTCGGCGGCCAGCCAGGAAAGCTGATGGCCGATGATCGGGGTCCCGGTGCCCGGGATCTCGACCATCGGCTTGGGGCGGTCGTCGGTGTAGGGGCGGAGCCGTGAGCCCTGGCCGCCCGCCAGGACCACGGCCTGCGTCGGAGTGGTGTGCATACGGGGAACGATAGGCGCCCCGTAGGCATCGGTCCGGTCAGCTCGCGGGGATTCAGCTCGCGCGCATCACGCCGCTCGCGTAGGAGGTGTCGCAGACCGGGCGGGAGTAGGACTGGGCGCGGGAGGGGCCGTACTGCTCGACGGCGGCGCGGCCGAGGGCGCGGGCGATGGAGAAGCAGTACTGGGCGAGGGAGGGGCGGTTCTCCACCTCGCGCTGCAGGTGGGTGAGGGCCGTGCCGGGGTCCTTCTCCTGAAGCTCTGCGAGGAGCCGGTCGCGGAGAATATCCTGCGGGGCACGGGACTCGGCCTGGGTGGCGAAGTCGGCGGAGGAGGCCGTGAGCTGGGTCCCGGAGTCCTGGCCGGCCCACGGAACGGCGGACACCGCGAGCGTTCCCGAGAGCACCAGGACGACGGGCAGGACGAGGGCGAGAGAGCGGCCGATTCGGCGGGCAGTGTGCGTCACGCAGGCGAGCGTAGCGGCCGGTAGTGATATGGCGACATTTAGTCACTCTCGCGAGGGATGGTTCGAGGCGGCTTTTCGAATTCCCTGTTGACGCGGGGGTGGGCTCGGGGCCCTGAATGCCGGGGTTTTCCGCAGTGGGCCGATATAAACGGGCGGCCCCGCATCCGTGG